>CAJQQJ010000001.1 GCA_905480445.1 uncultured Alphaproteobacteria bacterium
TAATGTCAGACGGGAAAATAGGCCTTATACTGAGGTCTCGAAGAATTATTTACTCGGTGCCGTTTGCGCCGCCACTATCACCTTTGGAAGCGCAGTATCCTTCGCTGAAAGCATCAAAATCGGTGCACCTAGCTGGACCGGCGCTCAAGCAATTGCTCACCTTGTACAAGCCGTAGTCATTGACAAAATCGGTGGCGAAGCAGAGCTCGTCCCAGGCAACAATGCAACAATCTTTGCAGCTATGGATGCTGGCCAAGGTGACATTGATATGCACCCAGACGTTTGGCTTCCAAACCAACAAAGCTTCACAAAGAAATATGTCGATGGTGCAGGTACTGTATCCCTCAGCGAGAACTCTTATGAAGGAAAGCAATCTTTTTGCGTTTCCAAGGCTTTCTCTGAACAGCACAACGTTACATCAATCTTTGACCTGACCCGCCCAGAAGTTGCCGCAGCAATGGACAGTGACGGTAACGGCAAAGGCGAAATCTGGATCGGTTCAACCGGTTGGGCTTCTGCAAACGTGAACGAAGTTAAAGTTCGCGATTACGGCCTTATGGCATTCATGGAGCCAGTTCGCGCCTAACAAGCCGTGATGGTTGCACGCGTTGGTGACTCCATTTCAAAGGGCCAGGGCTATGCTTTCTATTGCTACTCACCACACGCCATTTGGTTTATGCACGACATCGTGCGTCTAGAGGAGCCAGCACACGATCCTGCTAAATACGTAATGATCCAACCTTCCGACGATCCTGATTGGCTCAGCAAGTCTATGGTCGCTAGTGAAGATGCGTTGAAACAAGTGCAAGTCGCCTATGCCAACACACTTGCTGATCGCGCACCAACAATTGCTGACTTCGTTCAGAATATGGCTCTTACTTCTGACGACGTAAGCCATTTTGCATTTGAGATCGCTTCAAACGGCCGTGACGCCGGTGAGGTTGTTCGCGAGTGGATGGCGGCAAACGAAGACCGTGTAAACGGATGGCTTGGTCTCTAATCAAAGCCGTTGATTGATTTGATGGGCGTTGGTCACTAGACTGACGCCCTCTTTCATTTTGGGGGTAGAGTAGACAAAATGACTTCAGAGAACGCCATTGAGATTACCGGTGTTTGGAAAATATTTGGCAACAAAGCTGAACAAGCTTTGGCCGATATCCGCGCCAACGGTCTCTCAAAAAAGCAAGTGTTGGAAAAGTACAACTGCGTCGTCGGTGTTGCCGACGTAAGTTTGGAAATCAAGCGCGGTGAAATATTTTGCGTCATGGGCTTGTCGGGCAGCGGCAAATCCACGTTGGTTCGCCACATCAATAGGCTGCTAGAACCAACCGACGGTCAGATCATGATCGAAGGCCAAGACATCATGAAGGCCGACCAGGCTGAGCTGATGCGCTATCGCAATGAAGACATTGCTATGGTCTTTCAAAATTTCGCACTCATGCCCCATCGCTCAGTTCTCGACAATGTTGCAATGCCGCTCGAAATTCGAAACGTCCCCAAGAACAAACGACTGGAAATTGCCAACTCAATTCTAGAGCTTGTCGAACTGACAGGCTGGGGCAACAAGTTCGCCCATGAGTTGTCAGGCGGTATGCAACAGCGTGTAGGACTAGCGCGCGCCTTGGCAGCCGACCCCAAGATATTGCTGATGGACGAGCCCTTCTCAGCACTCGACCCCCTTATTCGACGCCAGCTGCAAGACGAATTCATGAAGCTGGCCGCCACCATGAATAAGACCACAGTTTTTATCACTCACGATCTCGATGAAGCCGTCAGGATCGGCGATCGTATCGCAATTATGCGCGATGGTCGGGTTGTGCAAATTGGAACGCCAGAAGAAATCGTGATGGAACCAGCGGACGATTACGTCGCTGACTTCGTCGCCGGAATTTCGCGTCTGAAAGTGGTGAAGGCTCATGCGGTTATGCAGCCAATCGACGACTTTGAGAAAACCCACAAAGCCTTGCCCAAATCCGCACTAGAACATGACGAGGGCGTCAGCCTTTCCGTGCTCATTACCTCAGCCATTAGCTCTGACAATCCAATCGCCATTGTTGACGACAAAGGAAAACGCATAGGAGTTGTCACTAGAGCGGATCTGCTGAAAACAGTTATCGAAGGAACAGAGACATCATGAGTGATTCTGAAGCTATCGATCGCGCTGAAGAGCGCTCAGAACTCATCGCTACATTTGTAGAAACCAACCCAGCCTATTACGAACAAGAATTCGAAAAGATTGGCGCAACGTCCCAGTTTACTTGGACATTCAACTGGGTCGCGGCGCTGCTTGGCCCAGTCTGGTTTGGCATGCGTGGGGTCTGGAATTGGGGTCTGCCTTTTGTGATCCTAGAGACATTCGCACTCATTCAAATTGCGCGTGGGCTCTTCGGTGACCTCGGTGCAGGTGCTCGCCATCAAATGGCCTCTGTCGTAAAGGTCTTGGATCTCAACTACCGAAAGCTCGATAAAGCCATCGAGAAAGGCTTAGACGCCAAAATACCCAAGCTGCAAGAAACCATAGCCTCGTTGGAAGCATCCATGAGCAGTTATGAAAACGCCGTTACAACGGCCGAAAACTCCGCCTTTTGGGTCGCTCTTTTTGGCCTGCTCGCCTTAGTGGTTGTTAAGGCTGGTGAGGGCTTTCTGGCAAACACAATACTCGAGAAACGCTTTTCTGCTTGGTTGTCAGACCGCACTATAAATTCAGGTCTCAGTTGGCCTAGAACGCTGACAACAGTCGTCTTTATTGCAATCGTTCTGGCTGCTTGTGTCATCGAGTTCGTCTTTCCAAATTGGATCGAAGTATTGTCCGTTTTTCCGACGACAGACGCAATAAGACTGACCACGATTGAATGGATTGAGTATCTCTTCGATCTCGCCAGAAAGAACGCCAGCTGGTTCTTCCTCTCGATTATTTTTGCAATCCGGTCTGTGCTCGATTTCCTAGAATTGCTGTTTGTAGCCACACCTTGGATCGTTATCTTCTCTTTCATCGTTCTGCTGACTGCTTTGGCCGCCGGTAAAGAGGCGGCACTCTTCTCAGCTGGCTTCCTCGCCTACATGGGCTTATGGGGTTTCTGGGACAAAGCCATGACAACGCTAGCCTTGCTTGGAACAGCGGCTTGCTTGTCCATTCTGATTGGAATTCCTCTGGGCATGTATTGCGCACGGCGACCGCGACTTTATTCAGTTATCCGCCCAATCATGGATTTTATGCAGACCATGCCCGCTTTCGTATTCATGATCCCGGTTATCGCTTTCTTTGGCACTGGTAAACCAGCGGCAGTAATTACAACGATGATTTTCGGCGGAACGCCTGTTGTTCGCTTAACCGTTCTTGGCCTGCGCGGTGTACCAGAATCAATTCGTGAGGCCGCTATCGCTTACGGTGCATCCAAGTGGTATTTGCTCAGAAAAGTTGACTTGCCACTAGCTGCTCCGTCAATTCTGACCGGTGTTAACCAAACAATTATGCTGTCGTTAGCAATGGTTGTAATTGCATCACTGATTGGCGCAAAAGGTCTCGGCGAAGATGTCTTAGAAGGCTTGAATTACGGCTCGATTGGGCAAGGTATTTTGGCTGGTTTCGCTATCCTCTTCTGCGCCTTGATCCTCAACCGAATAGTTCAAGGGCAAAGAGGGCAATAATTGGGTCAATTTGACAGAGTGAGGAACTGATTCCTTCTCGAGTCCCTTGCTCTTTCTTGCTTGCACTCCTGGCGGGATCACATTATAAGCCGCTGACTTTCGCGACGGGTGGCCTGTAGGGCATGCCTTCCTGTCTTCAGACTATGCTTTTTTGGAAGGACATACAAATGCCCAAGATGAAGACCAAATCATCGGTCAAGAAACGTTTTCGTACGACCGGTACCGGCAAGATTATTGTCGGCTACGCAGGCAAGCGCCACATGCTTCGCCGCCGCTCCAAAACAATGAAACGTAATGCTCGCGGAACTCAGGTTCTGTGTGCTTCTGATGCTAAGATCATTAGAAGCTTCATGCCTTACGGTCGTAAATAGGGAGAGTAGAAAATGGCAAGAGTTAAACGCGGTACCACCGCACACGCACGTCATAAAAAGGTCCTAAAACTCGCCCGTGGTGCACGCGGTCGTAGTTCAAAGACATTCCGCGCCGCTAAACAGCGCGTCGAGAAAAATTTACAGTATCAGTATCGCGATCGTCGTACTAAGAAGCGCAACTTCCGCGCTCTTTGGATCCAGCGCATCAACGCTGGTACACGTGAACACGGCATGACATATTCACAGTTCATCAATGGCCTTACTAAAGCAGGGATCGAAGTCGATCGTAAAGTGCTTTCAGACCTCGCC
>CAJQQJ010000002.1 GCA_905480445.1 uncultured Alphaproteobacteria bacterium
TGTGGAATAGCAGGTAGAATCCTAGGCAAACCTGGTCGTGTTGGACATGACCTGGTCGAACTTATGGATGCTCAAGAACATCGCGGCGCTGATAGCACAGGTTTCGCGGTCTATGGAACCCCTCTCGATGAAGGACTTGTCCTACGTGGCATGGGTTTCAACAAATCTAACCGGGATAGTGACCTCGACGAATTTCAAGCAATCTTGAAAGAACATGGTTCTGACTTCATGGAAGATCCTACATTCGTTATGGATGACAACGCTCACTATTGCTTCCGCGGCATTGTTAAAGAGCCCGGTGATTTAGCGCGTTGGGTCAAGGACATCGACACCATCGCCGAGCGTTTTGAGGTCCAATCCTGTGGTCGTTCACTCGAGATCATCAAGGACATGGGCAGCTCTAACGAAGTTGCAGAAAAACACAACGTCCGTGACATGATCGGCACGCACGGTTTGGGGCACGCGCGTTTGGCAACTGAAAGCTCTGTTCTGCCGAATGCCAGCCACCCCTTCTGGGCCCGTCCTTTTCTGGATGTTGCCATCGTGCACAACGGCCAGATCACAGACTATTTCACCTGGCGCGAGAAGCTGGAGCGTCAGGGCTACCGTTTCTTAACAGGCAACGACAGCGAGCTAATTTCGGTCTGGGTTTCTGATCAGATCAAACAAGGTCTGACACTTGATGAGGCTCTTACTAAATCTATCGGCTCAATTGACGGTGTTTTCACCTATATGATTGCACAGGCAGATGGCATTGGCTTCGCTAAGGACCGCTTCGCAATGAAGCCGCTGGTTGTGGTTGAACAAAACGGTGAGTTTGCAGCAGCCACTGAAGAGCAGGCCGTTCGTCGTGTCTATCAAAACGAATGCCAGGTCGACAACTATGATGGCCCTAGCCTGACCAATATCTGGGGTGTGGGTAACAGGAGCCTTGCTGCATGAGCCGCGTAACGATTGATGTTGGCAAACGCCACATTCGAGAAATCAACCAAGAAATGCAGGCCGCAGCAGCAGCGGGCCATGCAATCGACGTTGTAAACACATTATCCCGCCATAACCTTGGTGTCGGGCTGCCACCCGGCTGCGACATCTCCTTTGAGGGTTCAGTTGGTTATTACTGCGGTGGTCTAAACACTGGCGCAAAAGTAACAGTCGAAGGCAACGCCGGTTGGGCCGTTGGCGAAGGCATGTCCGACGGACACATCACAGTTGGTGGCTACGCTGGCATGTCATGCGGTGCCGCCATGATGGGTGGTACTATCCACGTCAAAGGCGACGCCGGACCACGTTGTGGTGTCTCGCTAAAAGGCGGCAACATCGTTGTTGAAGGCAAGATCGGCTACCAATCCGGCTTTATGTCCCACGCGGGCAAGATCATCGCCATGGGTGGGGCTGGTGAATCTTGCGCAGACGCCCTCTGGGAAGGTGAAGTCTGGGTTGCTGGTGACATCGCGAGCTTCGGCGTCGATGTGAAAGTAATCGAACCAACGGCCGAAGAAGTGGCCGAGGTCGACGCGATCCTCAAGCCGCTCGGCATCGAAGATTCCTCCCTCGACTGGCGGAAAATGATGTCAGGTCAACGTCTCTGGTATTTTGAAGCCCGAGACGCCAACGCATGGCTGATGATATGACAGAAAAATACGAATACCCTTTTGAGATGGCCTCTGAAGAGGACATCAAGTTTGGCCAAGGTGCTATCGAAGGTCGCCCTCCAGGTGTACCGCATTCTTATGACGAAGGTGGGTCCACCCGCTGGACTCCCGAAGCCATCGCAGAAGTTCATGCACTGGCTCAGCTCGGCCGTTATCAGGTCCGTGGCTACAACACTTTCAACAAGCAGATGCCGACCTTCGACGACCTGACTTTTGTCCCCGCGACAATGACAAGATTACCGTTGGAAGGCTACCGAGAGACCTGTAACACCACGACAATCCTTGGTGGCGGTCGTGGCCTGGTTGAAAAGCCTGTTGAGCTAAAGATACCAATCTACATCGCATCCATGTCTTTCGGTGCCTTGTCAGCCAGCGCTAAGGCTTCTCTCGGTCATGGCGCATCCAAAGTCGGCACAATGACATGCACCGGTGAAGGTGGCATGTTGGAAGAAGAGCGCGCAGCATCTCAGACTCTGCTCTATCAAATGTCCCCTGCCCGCTATGGCATTGACCTTGATCATCTACGTCGCGCTAACGCGCTTGAAATCGTAGTCGGCCAAGGCGCTAAGCCTGGCACTGGTGGCTTGTTGCTCGGTATGAAAGTTAGCCAACGTATTTCGAAAATGCGTACCCTGCCAGAAGGTGTCGACCAACGTTCCACCATTCGCCACCCTGACTTTTTGGGTGCTGATGATTTGGCTGTGAAAGTCGAAGAGCTTCGCATTGCCACCAACTATCAGGTGCCGATTTTCCTAAAGATGGGTGCAACCCGTCCGCGGTTTGATGTTGCTGTTGCCGCTAAAGCCGGTGTCGATGTCGTGGTTGTTGATGGCGCAGAAGGCGGCACAGGTGCTTCTCCTGAAATGCTGCTTAATCACACTGGCATTCCAACCATGTCTTCTATCCGAGCAGCCCGCGAAGCGCTTGACGAATGCGGTATGTCCGGCAAAGTCAGCCTCGTTGCAGCCGGTGGTATCCGCTCTGGTGTGGACGCTGCCAAGTGCTTGGCACTCGGCGCTGACGCCGTCATGATTGGTAATGCTGCCATGATCGCGCTTGGTTGTAATTCACCACGTTATTTGGAAGACTACCAAGCGCTCGGCACATCTCCTGGTGCTTGCCATCACTGTCATACTGGCCGTTGCCCAGTCGGTGTGGCGACGCAAGATCCTGAGTTAGAAGAGCGTATGGATGTGGCCGCTGGTGCGGAGCGTGTTGCACGCTACTTGACAGCTATGACCATGGAAATCACCGCGCTCGCCAAAGCCTGTGGCAAATCTTCAGTTCACAATCTTGAGCCAGAAGATCTGCGTGCTTTATCGTTCGAAGCCTCTGCTTTCACTGGCGTGAAAATGGCAGGTATCGACCGGGCCTACGACTGGTAAGTTTGTCTATCTTCAAAAAGAGTAGTAGTCTGTAACGACCTGCTACTTTTTTTGAGGGCACTTCCAATGATTTACCAAGCAACATCTGCAAAGATTCAACGCCGAAAAGCCATCGCTCGAATCAAGAAATATCGTGGCAACGAGGGTTTCTCGGGTGTTCACGAATATGAAGTGCAGTGTCAATCCTGTTCCCAAAACATGGAGCTAAGCTACGGCTACCCCAATCCTGAACAGCACAACGTCACCTGTGGCGGCTGCAATGAAAACATTACAGTTGCCTTCATTAGAAGCAACCTTTCTACTCGGTTCTATAACTCCTGATTTCGACTGGCATAAGATCTTTCGGTTCCAATGTTTGACAGTGGCACAGCACCAACCTATGTCATGATCAATTGTTTTGCATCAATCGAGAGCTTGTTATGTCGGAAATCATCTCCACTGAAATCGTCGGTAATGTAGGCCTGATCGCCATTGATAATCCTCCCGTAAACGCAGCAGGAATAGCGGTCCGTTCGGGTATCTTTGATGCCGTTACCGAACTTGAGGAGAATGGCAAGGTCGAAGTCATCGCACTTTACGCAAAAGGCCGAACATTCATCGCTGGCGCAGACATCCGTGAATTTGGCAAACCGCCGCAAGAGCCCGGATTAGGAGCCGTCTGCCACAAACTTGAGAACTGTTCTAAGCCGGTGATTTCTATCCTTCATGGCACACCCCTCGGTGGTGGCCTTGAGGTAGCGTTTTCTACGCATGCTCGGGTTGGCATAGACGGCGTTCGTGTCGGGCTGCCAGAAGTCCTGTTAGGAATTTTACCCGGAGCCGGAGGCACACAAAGAGCACCCCGTCTAGCCGGTATTGATGCCGCGATGGAAATGATAACATCCGGCCGCCACATTCCCACAGCTGAGGCCAAAGAACTCGGATTGATCGACAGAATTGAAGCTGGCGACCCCCGTGATATAGCGCTCGCTATGGCCGAAGCTGTAACCACGGGCGAACTAGTAACTCGGAAAACCTGCGATATCAAAGTCGATGTTTCAGACGAAGCAGTGGCGTCTTGGAAAGCGAAGGTAGAAGCCAAAGCCCCCAACCTTTTCTCACCCCACAAATGTGTTGAAGCGGTCGCGGCCAGTGCTTTGCCAATCAACGAAGGCCTGAAGGAAGAGCGCCGTTTGTTTATGCAATGCATGGAAAGCCCTCAACGCAGCGGTCTGATCCATGCTTTCTTTTCAGAGCGTGCGGTCCAGAAAGTACCAGAAGCAAGCGCAACACCCAGGGATCTCTCCTCCCTTGCCGTTATCGGTGGCGGTACTATGGGATCAGGCATCACAACCGCTGCCTTGATGGCGGGACTGACTGTACGCTTGATGGAACGCAATGAGGAAGCTGTCGATAGAGCCCGCTCCACAATCACCGGAAACCTCAATGGCGGCGTGAAGCGTGGAAAGATGAAACAAGAAGTCAGGGATGACATCTTGACCAACATGCTATCCTTCACAACCGACATTAGTGAACTGAACGAAGCCGACTTGATTATCGAGGCAGTCTTCGAAGAGATGCCTATCAAGAAAGACATCTTTTCTCAGCTAGATAAGGTCGCCAAGCCGGGCGCCATTTTGGCCTCTAACACCTCCTATCTCGACGTCAATGAAATCGCAGCATCGACCAACCGTCCTCAAGATGTCATCGGTCTTCATTTTTTCTCGCCTGCGCACATCATGCGGTTGCTAGAGGTCATTGTCGCTGAGAAGACTGCTCCAGACGTTGCGGCTACTGGCTTTGCGCTCGCTAAGAAACTCCGCAAAGTTGGTGTTCGCTCAGAGGTCTGTGATGGCTTTATTGGTAACCGTATCCTGGCACACTACCGCCGTGTCGTGGATTACATGT
>CAJQQJ010000003.1 GCA_905480445.1 uncultured Alphaproteobacteria bacterium
GACGGAAAACTATTCCTCAGAAAAACAAAATAACCAAAATATCACCAATTCCGGACCATCCCGGATCGGCCGCTGACTAAACCTAAATAGCCTCTGTCCCCATATGCTATTAATACAAATCCGTCAGCGGCCTCTTTTTTAAACAATGACATTCAGCTAAATCACCACAAGCAGTAAATTGCGTTAAGCTTTTAGGTTTGGGACAGAATGACGAACGAGCAGCTTAGATGTGACTTTGTCGGCGGATCCGTCGGGCATCGACTGAAATTTGGCGGTGGTCGAGGTCAGGCATTGCCTAAAGCCGCCGGTTTCACGAAAGGTCGGACGCCAACAATTATTGATGCAACGGCTGGCTTAGGAAGAGATGCATTTTTGCTGGCCTCTTTGGGGGCGCAAGTCACGCTCATTGAGCGTTCGGTTGAAATGCATAAGATTTTGAAAGCTGGTTTGGAAAAAGCCAGCCTAGAGGGATCGCCATACAGTGAAATTGTTGAGCGGATGAAACTGGTGCTCGGAGATGCAAAGGAACTTCTAGCGGATCTTTCAGCAGAAGTTGTTTTGGTTGACCCGATGCATCCAGACCGCGGGAACTCTGCTCTCGTAAAAAAGGAAATGCGCCAGATCCGAACTTTGGTTGGCCCAGACCCCGATGCAGAGGAGCTCATGCTGATTGCCTTGAGACGTGCCACGAAAAGGGTGGTTCTAAAATGGCCAGTTAAGGCAGCGCCGCTACCAGGGCTTCCCTCTGCTTCGCATCAGATTATTGGCAAATCGACCCGCTACGACGTATTCATGATCCATGAGTGAAAAACCTAACAAAGAACAACTCTTCAAAGCAGTCGGGGCTCAGCTCCAACACCCAAAAGGTGAAATGGGTCGCAGTGTTGCCGGCAAAATGAATCTAACCAACCAGGCGATGACGAGGGCCGCATACGAGATGCTCTCAGCGAAGCCTGGTGAAACCTTGCTAGAAATCGGTTTCGGCAACGGCCAATTGATGCCTGAGCTGCTTGATCAAATCACACAAGATGGCCAGCTGTTTGGCGCAGACATTTCAGCTGATATGATTTCAGAAGCTGCTGAGTTTCTAGGTAGGGCTGGTTACGCAAGCAATTTTGAACTTTATCAAACCAATTCAACGAGTTTACCAATTGCAAACGACGACTTGGATGGGGTTGTTGCAATCAATGTCGTCTACTTTTGGCAAGACGCGGTTGACCATTTACGCGAAATCCGCCGGGTGCTGAAAGCTAAAGGACGTTTAGTGATCGCTGTTCGAGGTCTTGCCTACATGCAAGCCATGCCCTTTGGTAAAGATGGTTTTGTTCTGCGAGAAGACCAGGAATACCGAGCGATGTTTCAAGAGGCAGGATTTCAATTGCTGGAAGAGGCACGTTTTGTCGACGAACAGTTGGGTGAGATCAAAGTTAACGTTCCTGCTGAAGTTATTCTTTTCTTGGCTCAACCAAAAATAGATTTTTAGACAGCGAATTACCCGTCACAATTTTTACTTTTTACGGCCAAATTGCGAACAAATTGGATTCGTACAAAAGTGCCTGAGCGCAAGGGAGCACAATAGATTGCTTCCAACAAAAATCGAAATATTGGACCATTAGAGCTAACCCTTCGAGAAAAAGCACGTTGCTTTCCTGGGTTGGAAGAAGCTGGGCTACAACGGCTCTGCTTCAAGGGAGGGAGCTATCCGGTTCAATGGCTTCCTCCCATCCTGGCTTTCATTCAGCTAAAAGCTTCTTTGTATTGATCCCGCATGATGTTCTTCTGAACTTTGCCCATTGTATTCCGGGGTAATTGGTCGATGATGTAGATCCTTTTGGGAACTTTGAACGATGCCAAATCCTTTTTAGCATGAGCCATAACATCAGCTTCTGTGAAGGAGCCTTTTGAATTTGGTAGAGGCACGACAACAGCGGCAACGCCTTCCCCGAAGTCTGGATGGGGCAGACCTATGACCGCTGTCTCCAAGACACCCTCCATATCGTCAAGGCAGAGCTCTATTTCCTTAGGATAGACATTGTAGCCACCGGAAATGATGAGATCTTTGCCGCGACCAACGATTGAAATACGACCCTTGTCGTCAGACGTCGCCATGTCACCAGTGATAAAGTAGCCGTCAGGGCGAAACTCTTCGGCAGTTTTCTCAGGCATTTCCCAATAGCCAAGGAACACATTGGGTCCGGTTATCTCAAGAATTCCGACTTCACAATGGGGCAGTTCGTTGCCCTGGGTGTCCGCGACGCGAACACTAACATCCGGCAAGGCAAAGCCAACAGTACCAGGGATGCGGTCGCCCTCATAAGGGTTAGAAGTGATCATGCCGGCTTCAGTCATGCCGTAACGTTCTAAGATCCTATGCCCGGTCTTTTTTGTAAACTGAGCATGTGTTTCCTCAAGCATAGGCGCAGAGCCAGAAATGAAGAGCCGCATAGAGGCGGTTTGCTCGGCTGTCAATCTGTCTTCTGCCATTAGCCTAGTGTAAAAAGTTGGCACACCCATCATCACGGTTGAGCGGGCCATCAAGTCTAGAACTTCATTGGGATCGAACTTGTTGAGGAAATGACAAGAGGCCCCGGCGATCAACATTGTGTTAAGTGCCACGAAGAGCCCATGGACATGAAAGACAGGAAGGGCATGGATCAAGTGGTCATCGTTGCTCCAATGCCAGATGTCATGAAGCGCTTGTGCATTTGTCGACAGATTGGCGTGTGAAATCATAGCGCCTTTAGAACGACCAGTTGTTCCCGACGTGTAGAGAATACAAGCGAGATCATCGTTTGTTAAAACTTCAGTTTCAAAGGATGTCGGTTGAGCGAGCATAGCTTCAGGCAACGAGCCGACATCATGACTGTCTTCGTTGACTGTCAAAGTCAGAATTTCAGGCTTGGGTTCAAATTCTATAACTGAAGCAATGCCGTCGGCTCTGTCAGGAACACAAACAATCACTGCTGGTTGAGCATTGTCAAAAAAGTAAGCCAGTTCTTTGTCTGTGTAGGCGGTGTTAAGTGGCAGAAAGGCCGCGCCAGCACGCAGGCAACCAAGGTAAAGGAAAACCGATGTTGGACATTTTCCGGTTTGCATTGCGACCCGGTCGCCCTTTTTTACGCCCTTGTTCTTTAAGAGATTGGCGACTTGCGCAGCCTTTTGATCCAACTCTTCGTAGGAGCAGGTAGAGCCATCCGGCAGGTAAAGGCAAACCTTAGAACGGTCCTTAGGAAAGTTCTTTTCCAAAACAGCATAGAGATTTTGGTTCGTCATAAGTTTTTCCTAAAGCCAGCCTTGGAGTTCTCTCAAGGCCAAGTTTTCCAATAGGTTGATGTGATCTGTACTGTCATTGAGGCAAGGGATATAAGAAAAATTCTTGCCACCGTTTTCAATGAAAACATCACGCACTTCTTGATTAATTTCTTCAAGCGTCTCGACGCAGTCGGCCGAAAACCCTGGAGCGACGATAGCGATGTTCTTGACGCCGTCTTTGGCTAAGGCTTCAACTGTCTTATCGGTATAGGGTTGCAGCCATTCTTTTGGTCCAAACCGTGATTGGAATGTAAGTTGGAGTTTTGAGTGATCCCAACGCAGGTACTCGCGAACCAACCTCGAAGTCTTTGCACACTGACAATGGTAAGGATCGCCTTTTTCCAGATACTCCTTAGGGAGCCCATGAAAAGACGTTAAAACGACGTCCGGCTCCCAATCCAAAGTTTGGATATGAGATCGAATAGAATCACCGATAGCAGCAATGTAGCTGGGGTCTTCAAAGTAGGCCGGTATTGTTCGTACAGAAGCCTGCCACCGTTCTTCCATCAATTGACGGTAAGCCTGGTCGCATGCGGTTGCGGTTGTTGCAGCGGAATACTGTGGGTAAAGCGGGAAGAGCACGATTTTCGTGCAGCCCAATTCGTGCAGTTCTCTGATTTTCGACTTCGTCGACGGGTTGCCGTACCGCATAGCCCAATCAACGATAAGATTGGGATACTTTACTTTGATTTGTGCCGCCAAAGCTTCACACTGTGACCTTGTCACCGTACGAAGAGGGGACTCGTTCTTCTCTTTATTCCAGATCGCTTTGTAAGCTTCGCCAGACTTCTTCGGTCTAAAAGTTAGGATCGGGCCTTGCAGGATCAGTTGCCAAAGCCAAGGGTTTAGCTCAATAATACGGCGGTCACTCAAAAACTCACTTAAGTAACGGCGCATCGACCAATAGTCTGTGGCGTCAGGTGTGCCGAGATTTAGTAAAAGAAGCGCAACTTTTTCCTCTTTGACGGGAGGATGGTTACCGGGTCTGTGTGAATTCATTCTTATTGAGCAGCCATTTCAGAAATTAAAGCATAGAGCGCGCGGACACCCATGGCTTCACCGCCAACAGGTCGACCAGGGGTAGATTTCAAATTCCAGGCCATCAAATCAATATGAACCCAAGAAACGCCTGGCTCAACAAAGTGTTCCAAGAACAAAGCTGCCGTAATGGCACCGCCATAGCCGCCAGGCGATATGTTGTTAAGGTCGGCAAATGGTGAGCTGAGGTTTTTCTTGTAAGGTTGATGAAGCGGCATCCGCCAAAGAGGATCTTGTACGTTGTTGGACAGCTCCTGCAATTGAGCAGCGACTTTGTCATCGTTACAAAACAGGGCTGGAAGGTCTGTGCCGAGTGCGACACGCGCAGCGCCCGTCAGAGTGGCGAAATCTACGATCAAGTCTGGTTTTTCAGAGGATCCTTCCGTCAAAGCGTCGGATAGAATGAGGCGCCCTTCGGCATCGGTGTTGCCGATTTCCACTGTGAGGCCTTTGCGGGTATCGATCACATCTTGTGGACGGTAAGCATCTCCATTCACAGAGTTCTCGACCGTTGGAATCAAGACGCGCAACTGAACTTTCAGATCCATGGCCATAATCATGGAAGCCAAGCCTAAAACTTGAGCTGCTCCGCCCATGTCTTTCTTCATGGTCGACATGCCAGCGGCAGACTTGAGATTGAGGCCACCTGTGTCGAAACAAACGCCCTTACCAACCAGGGTGATCTTAGGGCCAGATTTTCCCCATGAAAAATCAACAAGGCGGGGCGCTCTTTTCTTTTGGTCGACGGCTTGACCAACGACATAGATCGCAGGGTAGTTTTCTTTGAGCAGCTCTTTCCCAACGATAGTCTTTACATCTGCGTTGTGACTCTCAGCTAGGTCTTGTGCCGCTTTGGCAAGTTCAGCTGGGCCGAGCTTGTTTGTTGGCGCGTTGATCAGATCACGGGCTAGCTGAGTTCCTTCAACTGCTGCTTTAACAAACTTTTCGTTGGCCTTTTTCGGCCAAACAAGTTGGCTGATTTTCTTTGCGGACTGCTCTGACTTGAACCGGCGATCTCGATAGTGGCCTAAGGCCCAAGAAAAACAGGCTTGATCGAACTGATCTTCGGTCCAAGATTTGGTTATGCTTTCATCTATCTCATAACTTCCTTCTGGAAGCTTGTGGGGAAGACCAGCCAGATCCCAAATGCCCAAGGTTTCTCCCACGCCCACGAGAACTTGCAGCAACTCACCTTCTTCTCCACTCAACAACAATGACTTACCAATTCCAGCCCTGAAGCCGGAGGCTGCGATCCAATTAGCTGTTTTACTGTCTTGCTCCGACGCCCATTTTTCTAAAGCTGAGGCGGTGATAGGAGTTAGAACGGCTGTCTTCTGGTTTTTCTTTGACGCAAAAAAGTTCATGAGCTCCGCCTTTGCTTTCTTGAGTGGGTCTATTTGTTGCTTGTTGCGTAGTAGAAAGTAGCGCCTGGGTGCCAGGGTATAAGACCTTCTTGTTTCTGCCCTTCGAGCGTGATCGCCTCTGCACTTTCATGAATGTTTGTGAGGGCTTCGTCAGATCTCTGTGACCATAAGGCTTTGGTGATTTTGTTAACCAGATCTTTAGCAACGCGCTCATGGGTTACAAATAGCTTTGGAACGGCGATAGAGTTAACGGCCGCAACATTTTGATACAAACTACCTGGCAAGTTAACGGCTTCAAAACCACGGGACTGCATTAAGTCAGCCAAAACAATGGGGTCTAAATCCATGAGCTTGATTTGTTTTTTTGACGATAACAAGGTTACGAGCCTGGATGGCGTTGCTGCCAAGTGAAAAAACGCGTCTAACTCACCTTCGAGTAAAAGATGAGCAGCTTCTGTCCCATCGACTTCTAACAAAGTGACGTTTTCGCTCGTCAGTCCGTATGCTTCTAAAATCCTAGTTGTATAGAACTGATTGCCGCTCTTGGGCGCACCGATGCCAATACGCTTACCTTTGAGGTCGTCCATCTTCCAAATGTTGACTTCCGTCGCTGCAATCAGATGCACTGATTCTGGATAAAGTGACGCAATAAGCCTGATAGAGGAATTGCTGCTGCCTTTTATTTTTCTTGTTAGAACTTGCTCCAGCACCACAGCTTTCGATGCGAAACCTGCGTCGGCCGCACCACTAAAGAGTCGCTCAATATTCTCAAATGAACCTTCTGACGCAACGGCCAATCCGATAACGCCAGGCGCTCCACATTCTTCGCCAGTTTCACAGTTTTCAATTCTGTTCGGATTGGTGAATGCGTTGGCTAAGGCGCTCCCGATTGAAAAATCTGCTTCCGACGTGGGTCCAACTGCAATCCGAAAGAACTCGGGTGTTTCCTCTTGCGCTGCGAGATCTGAAATCCCGAGGGGTGCAAGTAACGACAAAAAGGCGATTGCCCA
>CAJQQJ010000004.1 GCA_905480445.1 uncultured Alphaproteobacteria bacterium
TTTGGACCGTCAACGTCGGCTACGGCCGCACAGAGATCGCGGATGCTGTTCGTGACCAGCTGGTTAAGCTGAACTACTTCGCCAATTCCATGGGCTCTATCCCTGGTGCTAACTTCTCTAAAGCTTTGATCGACAAGATGCCTGGCATGAGCCGCGTTTACATGTCGAACTCTGGCTCCGAAGCTAACGAGAAAGCCTACAAGATCGTTCGTCAGATCTCCGCGCAAAAGCACGGTGGCAAGAAGAACAAGATCCTTTACCGTGACCGCGATTACCACGGCACAACAATCACTGCCCTTTCCTCTTGTGGTCAGGACGAGCGTAAAGCGCTGTACGGTCCTTTCACACCTGGTTTCGTGAACGTCCCACACTGCCTCGAGTACCGTTCACAGTGGGGCGACGTGGATGATTACGGTCTGCGCGCAGCCAACGCCATCGAAGAAGTCATCTTGGCTGAAGGTCCAGATACAGTTGGCGGTTTGATCCTCGAGCCTGTCACAGCCGGCGGCGGTGTTATCACACCTCCAGAGGGCTACTGGGACCGCGTTCAGGAAATCTGTAAGCAGTACGACATCTTGCTCATCATTGACGAAGTCGTTTGCGGCCTGGGTCGTACAGGCAAGTGGTTCGGTTACCAGCACTACGGCATCAAGCCAGATATGGTTACGATGGCCAAAGGTGTGGCGTCCGGTTACGCCGCGATTTCTTGCACTGTGACAACCGAAGCTGTCTTCGACGCCTTTAAAGACGACGAAGCCGATCCCATGTCATACTTCCGCGATATCTCAACCTTTGGCGGCTGTAACGCTGGTCCAGCGGCGGCTCTCGCCAACCTCAAAATCATTGAGGAAGAAGGCCTGCTTGAGAACTGCACAAAGATGGGTGACTACATTGTTTCCAAGCTCGAAGGCCTGATGGACAAGCACGCCAGCATCGGTCAAGTTCGCGGTAAGGGTCTGTTCATTGGCGCAGAACTGGTTGAAGACCGTGACAGCAAAGAGCCTGTTCATGAGAGCAAGGCGCAGGCCGTTGTTGGTCACTGCATGGCTAACGGCGTGATCATCGGTGTCACCAACCGCTCACTCGCTGGTTTCAACAACACCCTTTGCCTCAGCCCAGCACTGATCGTGACAAAAGACGACTGTGACCAGATCGTTGATGCGATCGACAATGCGCTGACTGCTGTGTTTGGTTAAGGTCTAGCAACCACAGACGTCATCCTGAGCGAAGCCGAAGGATCTTCTCAAAGGCCCTGCCTCATTGGAAGGAAATCCCGGCCTGCGCTGGGATGACGTAGAAGAGGAAAGATGACGAACAATTGGAAAGCCCTGTAACAGCGATGTTGCAGGGCTTTTTCTTTTGATAGATGCTGCCCTTATCGAAGACCAATGCCTTGTTTTTCAAGTCATTCTGGGCTCGAACCATGACCTCCTTAAAGACAATGCCTCACTTGCAGGAGATCCCAGCCTGCGCTGGGATGACGTGTTGGGGGGAGAGGAACTGCTGAGGAAAGACAAGGTTTCAGTCATCACGTCGTGCTGTCGAAAGTCCATGCTCTGTTTTTTTATACGTCATACTGGCGAAGGCCAGTATCCCCAACCGTTGGAGTGAGGTTTTTCTTGGCAACGCGGCACCCCGCAAGGCTCGCCCCAAAAATCAGTATTTGTAGGAGAGAGAGACGCCAGCGAAGATCTGGCCTTCTTTCTTGACGATGGGGCTGTCGGCGGCTTCAGTCAGCAGCTGTTTGTAGGACAGTTTGCCGGTGCTCGACCAGCGTTCGCCGAATTTTTTGATTACTAACACATTGGCAGAGACATCCTTGAAGCCTGCGTCTGGATTGTAAGCTGCCAGGCCAGAGCTAGCGGCTTGCGCGGCGCTGATGCCGAAGAAGCTGTCCATGTAATCGTCACTGGCGAAAGTTGTGCTGATCGAGGGGCGAACAAAGAGGTCGAAGGTCGGAACGGGAAAGCCTGTGCCAACCTTGGCTTTGGCCCTGAAACCGCCATGTTCATCCAGGATATCATGAGCGAAAGTGAAGCTGAGCTTTGCTGGGCCGACACGGTAGTCCGCGAACAGTTTGCCTTCTGCCGTTGGGTCAATATCACCGAGGCCGGTCAGATAGGATGAGCGATCTTCATCCCTGCCAAAGTGCCCGCCAACACCTGCACCGAGGGTAAAGCCTGCTTCGTTTAGGAAGTTGTAGCGCAGTCCTTGACGAGCATTGAAACTGAGGTTTTCGCCGTAGCTCGCTCGAATTGAGGGGAACGCGACAACGTCATAATTATCTGACCCTTCATATTCCGGTGCTGTAAAAACACCGACACCAAGCGAAAGCGACCAGCGATGAGGCAGATTGGCCTCTGGTGCCGGTACCGGGTCAAACTGCGGCAGAAACCACGATCCCGACTGGGCAGAAACGACAGATGTAAAACTGAAAAGAGCGGCAGGCATCAAGCCAGCCAACAAAGCAAAGCGAAATTTCTTTGACATAACAACCAAATTGTATGGCTCTTAAAAATGCCCAAAACAGGCGGCGAGCCGAATAAAATAAAGTCAAAGCATAGAGTCGAATCCGGTTTAACGCAAGACCTGATCCATTTTATGGAGTGTGGGGGCTAATCGAAGGCTTCATGATTGCCACCAGCGAGCGGTAGATCTTTCCACTCACTCCGTTCGGTCAAGATGACTTTTTGTTGTTGGGGCGTACAGCCTGGGCTTAGGTCATCCTGAGAGAGCGAAAGCGAACCGAAGGATCTGGAAACCACCCAAAGACACTAGGGCAAACTAAGAATGATCTGATTTTGGATTTATCAAAGGATCTTGCAGGTTGCCCCTCTTCCTTCTTCCCCGCATTTGTTGCGGGGTCTAGGTGTCATCGAGCTCCGGTTTGCGGACAGGGCAGCTGTCTGAAGATCCCGCACTTCAACCAAACAAACAGCTGCCGGAACGCTGGACCCCGCAAAAAATACGGTGAAGTCTAGGTTCCGGACATGGACATGCACAGTCAGTTTCTATGCCTAGAATCACGCCTCAAACACCAGCGAACTGAACCTATCAAATACCCCAGGTTATTCATAAATTGAATAACGCTTATCAGCTTGGGGCGATTGTCATGCCGATGCAATCTATTTAGCCTCTGCTCTATCCGAGAAAAAAAATATGAATGGAAAAGGAAATGGCGAGAGATTTTTTTGAGGCAAACAGCTGGCCTGGTCAACGGAGAAAACAGCCCGCAACCCTGTGGCAAAGCTGAGAACGCCGGTGCAATAATCCACCACTGAAGCGGCGGAATATTTCTGCTGTGGCCGGAGTAAAAGTCCGCCAGTGTTAAGCTCTCTGTTTTGTCAGAGGGCGAGGATGACGTCAGTGGAATTGTATGGTCGTGTTCGC
>CAJQQJ010000005.1 GCA_905480445.1 uncultured Alphaproteobacteria bacterium
TGACTGCAAAGCCTTTCGCCGCTGCGTACCTTTCGCGGGAATAGGACGACTTCGCCAAACACACCAAAAGGAGAGGAGGATCCAAAGAGACAGAGGTAAAAGAGTTGGCGGTGAAACCTAATGGTGTTCCATCTGGTCCCAAACAGGTCACAACAGTAACACCTGTCATAAACGCACCAAAGGCATTCCTAAGCTCTCTCGGATCTATCTCACCCATGGTTCTGACCTAACTTACTGCTGCGGGATTATCGACATCATGGCCCAGGTCTTTGAGGTCCTGATAGCGATCTCCGATACGATGATGTGGACGTCCGCCAATCGAGGCACCCAAAGCAACTAAGATTTCATCAGCTGCAGGTGCATCTGGAATAGCGAACTGGATGGTCAAATAATGGGACCGACGACCAGCATCATTCTTGTCCATGAGGGGAATCATAACAGGAGCATTGGCGCCGCCTCGTGTATTACAGAACGAGAGGTAAGATTTCGCACCAACAGCGCTGCGGTAGTGATTTCCAAAACGCAAAGTGTGAATAATGCCTGATGCATGTTCCACTTCGCCGTTAAGGCCAACGATGGCTGACTTGCCGTAACCCTCGATTGCTTCGCCGGATCCTGCTTCTTTGATCATCATCTCAGTCAAAAGCTCACCAAGGCCTGGAGCAACATCCAAAATGCCAGGTTTAAGGTCTTCCACAAAGCCCTGACCAGCCCAAGGGTTTTTGATTACTGCTGCAGCGGCAATAAGCTTTAGCGGAGTAGGGGCTTCTTTACCGCCTTCTATGAAAGTAGTTTCGACATGAAGCAAAGTTTTGCGAATAGATGCGGACATAAGAATCTCAGAAATGCGTTGTGTCCAACAATGGAAATCTCATTGAACTTGTATTGTTTAACAAGCACAGAAACAGCAGCAAAATAAACAGATATTTCGTCATCATTGCAATTTTTTCGCCAAGCCAAAGCAAAATATCGATTTGTTCCTTTTGCATGCTGTTGACGGTTGTCTCTTGAACTTCCAGTGACCAAAAGGCATAAGACGGCCAGATCCTAAGACAAACACACAGAGATAGACATGCGCGCAGAAATACAAGCATCAGTAGAGGAGATTAGATACTCTCTCACTTTGCTGAGGAGGCATCTTTGACTGGGACAATTCGGTTGTCCGTCTAGAGGAACTCAATGCCCTTTCTGAAGATCCAGAGCTTTGGAATGATGCTGAGAATGCACGCAAAATCATGCAAGAGCGCCAGGCTCTAGAAGATGGCCTCGGCACTTACACGAAACTTGATCAAGACCTGAGTGACAACATTGAGCTACTCGAGCTCGGTGAAATGGAAGAAGACGCTGAAACCGTCACGGACGCCGAAGAATCAATCAAAGCACTTCAGCTAGTCGCAGCCAAGAAGCAGCTTGAAAGCCTTCTATCCGGCGAAGCAGACGCGAACGACTGCTTCCTGAACGTCAACGCTGGTTCGGGCGGCACGGAGGCTCAGGACTGGGCGCAGATGATTTTGCGCATGTATTCCAGATGGGCAGATCAACATGGCTACAAGATCGAACTCATGGAAGAGTCCAACGGTGAAGAAGCGGGTATCAAATCTGCGACCATCCAGATCAAAGGACACAACGCGTTTGGTTGGCTTAAGACCGAAAGCGGCGTTCATCGCCTTGTCCGTATATCACCCTTTGATTCCAATGCCCGACGTCACACATCATTCGCCTCCGTCTGGGTCTATCCCGTGATTGATGACACCATCGAAATTGAGATAGAAGACAAAGACATCCGTATCGATACCTACCGCGCCTCTGGTGCTGGTGGTCAGCATATTAACAAGACCGATTCCGCCGGGCGCCTGACCCACGAACCCAGTGGTATAGTGGTGCAGTGCCAGAATCAGCGCTCGCAGCACCAGAACCGCGACACCTGCTGGCAGATGTTGCGCGCTAAGCTTTACGAAGCTGAGATGCAAAAACGTGCAGAGGCGGCACAGGCAACGGAAGATACTAAGTCGGATATTGGCTGGGGTAGTCAGATCCGTTCCTATGTATTGGATGACGCAAGAATTAAGGATTTACGTACGGGTATAGAGACGAGAAATACCGGTGCAGTGCTGGATGGCAAGTTGGATCAGTTTATTGTGGCGTCGCTGAAAGCTGGGTTATAGCTGCCGGCAGTCGGTACCCTTAGGCCCCAAAAGCTTGTCTTCGCCGGGCGCCAACTCTGTCATCCCGGCAGAGTGAAGCGACGAGGGATCTCAATGAGATTTTTCCCTCCGGTCAAAATGACAGGGCATGGTCGAGATGGCAGTGTGTGGTCGAGATGACTAAGTGTCGTCTTTTTGTCATCCTGACAGAGTGAAGCGACGAGGGATCTCAATGAGATTTTTCCCTCCGGTCAAAATGACAGGGCATGGTCAAAATGACAGGGCATGGTCGCCATGACAGGGTGCGGTAGCAATGCCAGAATGTGGTCAACATGACAGTGTAGGGCCAAAAGAGAACAATTCATTTAATAACAAAGAATGCAAAGACAATATGACTGATCAACAAAACAAGCCAGACGACAACAAACTCATTGCCGAACGTCGCGCCAAACTCCACGCATTGCGTGAAGAGGGCCCAGTATTCCCCAATGACTTCCGCCCCGAGCACAGTGCCGCAGAACTGCAGGCTGGCTTTGGTGAAGAAACCAAGGAAGACCTGGAAGAGCTGGGTAAGATTGTTAGCGTTGCCGGTCGCGTTATTCGCAACCGTGGTGCGTTTATGGTTGTCCAGGATAGCTCCGGCACGATTCAGCTCTATGTGACTAAAGAGGCACGTCCCTTCGCCAAGTCCCTAGACCTAGGTGATATCGTAGGCATCAAAGGTGCTTTGCATCTGTCAGGTAAGGGTGAGTTGTATGTGCAGATGGACGAGCATCAGTTGCTGACCAAAGCACTGCGTCCACTCCCTGACAAATTCCATGGCCTTGCCGACCAAGAGATACGCTATCGTCAGCTCTATGTTGACCTGATTGTTAACCCAGAGGTGCGTAATACCTTCCGTATCCGCTCTGCTGTGGTCGATTTTATCCGTCGCTACTTAAATGGTTCCGACTTCTTGGAAGTTGAAACACCAATGTTGCAGGTAATTCCTGGGGGTGCTGTGGCGCGTCCTTTTGTGACTCACCACAATGCGTTGGACATAGACATGTACCTGCGTATTGCTCCTGAGTTGTATCTCAAGCGTTTGGTGGTAGGCGGCTTTGAGCGCGTCTACGAGATTAACCGTAATTTCCGTAACGAAGGTCTGTCTACACGGCATAACCCTGAGTTCACCATGTTGGAGTTCTATCAGGCCTACGCAGACTTTAACGACCTGATGAATCTGACGGAAGACATGTTGCGCAAAATGACGACCGAAGTACTGGGATCGACTAAGGTTGTAAACACCACCAAAAATGCCGACGGCGAGATTGAGAGCGAAGTGCATTACGACTTTGCAGAGCCGTTTATTCGTCTCTCTGTGTTTGATTCGATTTTGCAGTACAACCCTGATATTAATGCTGAGCAGTTGGCTGATGAAGCCGGTGCGCGCAAAATTGCCGAAGGTCTGCATATTCCGTTGAAAGATATCTGGGGCCTGGGCAAGGTTCAAATCGAAATATTTGAGAAGACTGTTGAGCACCTTTTGGAGCAGCCTACCTTTATTACGATGTACCCCGCAGAAGTGTCACCACTGGCCCGTCGCAATGACCAGGACCCTCATGTTACAGATCGCTTTGAGTTCTTTGTCGGTGGTCGCGAGATTGCCAATGGTTTCTCAGAGCTCAACGATGCCGAAGATCAAGAAGCCCGCTTTAAGCAGCAGGTAGCTGAGAAAGATGCCGGCGATGATGAGGCGATGCACTTCGATGCCGACTACATTCGCGCGCTAGAATACGGCATGCCGCCAACCGCGGGCGAGGGCATTGGTATCGATCGCCTGGTAATGCTGTTGACGGATTCCCCCTCCATTAGAGATGTGCTGCTGTTCCCCCATATGCGCCCAGAATAGTGTTTGATCTCCCATTGCTCATAACAAAGTAATGGGGGAAAGGTGTTACCTGTTGCATAACAGTAAACACCTGTCTACTATGATGATAAGCCACTATGATTAAAAGCTTCAAACACAAAGGGCTTGAGAAGTTCTTTACCACGGGCAACACTGCTGGCATTCAGTCGCAACACAGGTCGCGGCTTGAAGAGCGATTGCAGGCATTGGATACAGCCTATTACCTTGATGATATGAATATTCCCGGTTGGCG
>CAJQQJ010000006.1 GCA_905480445.1 uncultured Alphaproteobacteria bacterium
ACAAATGTGTACAATTGAGCAGCGATCAAGTTTGCCCTCTTTACTTGACGTATCTTTCCTATGAGCTAAGTTCCCAACCTAAGTCTACCGTTCTTGCTAGGGGACAAGCATTGAATTCAAATAAGCTAGACACGTCGATCGCAATTGACGTTCAACAAGTCACGAAAGTTTTTCGTGGTGAAACGGAAGTACGAGCACTCGACACTGTATCCGTACAAGTTCGTGAAAATGAATTCTTCACTCTTCTCGGCCCCTCCGGCTGCGGAAAGACAACGCTTCTCAGACTAATAGCAGGCTTCGAACATCCGACGGATGGAACTATTGAGTTGCATGGTAGTGATATCTCATTGCTACCACCTAACAAACGGCCAGTTAACACTGTTTTCCAGAACTACGCTCTCTTCCCCCACATGACCGTTGCTCAAAACATTGAGTTTGGTTTGGAAATGATGGGACAAGGTAAAGCTGAGCGCGAGGAAACAACGGATCGCATGCTTGCGTTGGTCAAGATGGAAGAGCTCAAGAACCGTCTTATCACCGAAATTTCTGGTGGTCAGCAACAACGGGTTGCTTTGGCTCGTGCCTTGGCACCACACCCAAAAGTTTTGTTGCTGGATGAGCCCCTCTCTGCTCTCGATTTGAAACTGCGCAAAGAAATGCAGATCGAACTCAAACGGCTGCAACACGAAACCGGTATTACTTTCGTATTTGTAACCCACGACCAAGAAGAAGCCCTGACAATGTCGGATCGGGTCGCTGTTATGAGCGCGGGCAAGATTCTGCAAGTTGGCAGTCCCCGTGACATCTACGATCATCCTTCGGATCGTTTTGTTGCCAACTTTATTGGCGAGAGTAACTTTCTCACCGCGGAGCTAACTTCCGTTTCAAATGGCAGGGGATCAATCAAGCTGTCGTCTGGCGCAACACTTGAAGCGTCCCTACCTTCTGAGCCACCTGCCATTGGTCCGGTCTCTATCTTGGTCAGACCAGAACATTGCGAGCTTAGGAAGGCCTCTTCCAAAGCAGACTTGTCGGGCCAAATCAGCAACATTGTTTACTTTGGCACCGACACGCATTTCCACTTATCGCTGGACACAGGTGATGATTTTACGGTTCGCACGCAAAACAAACCCAGCGATGAAGGTAAATTCAACGTTGGAGACAAAGTTTCCCTATCCATTGAAGCCGGTGCCATTCAGGTTTTGATGGATTAGATCAGGAGGAGCGAGAAAATGACAACAGCAAGCAGCTCCCCAACCCGACTGACAGCAGAGGAAGTTGAAGAACTCGCGCGAAAGAAAGATACAAAAAACCGATGGTTGTTAGCGAGCCCGGCGCTGATCATTATCACTCTTTTCGCAGCCGGCCCTTTGCTGATCGTTGTTCTTTATTCGTTTTTGACCGCTGGAGACTATGGCAATGTCAAATGGATATTCTCGACCAAAGGCTGGTTTTCAGTCTTTCTGCAATACGACATCTTTGACGATACTCTTCAAATAGCAGACGCCCACCTCTCTATTTTCTGGCGTTCGATCAAACTGTCTTTGTTAACTACGGTACTGACCGCAGCATTTGGTATCCCGACCGCCTACTTCATCGCCACTAGGCCTCTAAGTCAGCGAAACCTCTGGCTCTTCCTGATTACTGTACCCTTTTGGACTAATCTTTTGGTTCGAACCATAGCAGTGATGGAGTTGATCCGCGGAGAAGGTGTAATTAACAATGTTTTGCTCTGGGCCAACGTCATTGATCAACCGATCCAAATGATGTTCACTGATTTCGCCATCGCTTTTGGAATGACTTATGTCTATCTGCCCTTGATGGTGCTGCCAGTTTACGCCTCCATCGAGAAGCTGGATTTCCGCCTGGTTGAGGCCTCTTATGATCTCTATGCCAATCGTTGGAAGTGTTTCCGCAGAGTTATTCTGCCGTTGGTGAAGCCAGGCATGATCGCTGGGTCTATCCTTGTTTTTGTACCTTCACTTGGAGCCTACATAACACCACGAGTGCTCGGTGGTGGGAAAAACCTCATGTTCGGTAACCTGATCGAACTTCAGTTTGGGCAAGGCCGCAACTGGCCATTGGGCGCTGCGCTTTCCATCTCTTTGATGGTCTTGGTCATGGTAGCTCTGCTCTACTACGTGAAAGTTTCAGGAGGAGATGACAATGAGCATCGCTAAACTCCTGCAACGGCCATTTTCTGTCAAGCGCATCCCTGGTTTTGCTTCGATCGCAATATTTACCTTTTTCGCACTTTACGCCCCTGTCATCATACTTGTTGTTTATTCCTTCAATCAGGGAACTTCCTTGGCCATTTGGGAAGGTTTCTCCCTAGTTTGGTATCAACAAGCTCTTCAAAATGAAGCAGTGCAATCTGCCGGGCTACGCTCCCTTTTTCTAGCCTCTGTTGCTGCGACTATCGCGACAACTGTTGCAACAATGGCTGCTCTAGCGACAACACGTAAGAAACCCTTCAAAGGACAAACTGCGGTTTACACTTTGATCAATCAGCCGTTGATGGTGCCTGAAATCGTAACCGCCGTTGCTTTGCTAATCTTCTTTGCAATCATCAAAGTCGCTACTGGTTACCAGGGCATGGGGTACTTGATCGTTGCACACACTGCCTTTTGCATCCCCTTTGCTTACCTTCCCATTAGGGCGCGATTGCAGGGAATGGATTTATCATTGGAGCGCGCAGCAGCTGATCTCTATGCCACGCCTTGGATGACTTTCAAGCGGATCACCCTCCCCTTGATGGCTCCTGGCATCATGGCTGGCTTTATGCTGGCATTCGTGATCTCGCTCGACGACGTCGTCATTTCCGAATTTGTCAAAACACCAGGGCAAGAAACCTTACCTACTTACATGCTTGGCCAGTTGAGGCGCGTTGTAACGCCGGAAGTTAACGCTATTTCTTCCGTTTTACTGGCTATTAGCATCGTGTTTGTAGCTCTCTTTTTCTTTCTGAACAGCAGGAGAAACTGAGAGCCTTAAGACCGGCCCAACGAGGCCACAATATGGAGAAGTGAAATGAAGCATAAACTCTTAACAGCCCTCAGTGGCTTGGCTCTTGTTGCAGGAAGCGCTGCAGCACAGGCAGAAGGTCAGTTGAACATTTTCAACTGGGGTAACTACACGAACCCAGATCTCATCACAAAATTTGAAGCTGAAACTGGCATCAAAGTCACGATCACTGACTATGATTCCAATGACACAGCCCTGTCCAAGATTAAGGCAGGTGGTCACGGCTTTGATATCGTTGTACCAACACACGGCTACGTTCCTATCTTCATCAGCGAAGGTTTGCTGATGGAAACACGACCAGACCAAATGGAAAACTTCAAAAACGTTTCCAGCACTTGGGTTGACGTAGAGTGGGACCAAGGTCGCCGCTATACTGTTCCTTGGCAATGGGGTTCAACTGGTGTCGTCGTCAACACGAAATACTACAAAGGCGATATCAATACATCAGCCATCTTTATGGACCCACCTGATGAGCTTAAAGGCAAAATCAACGTTGTGCCTGAAATGGGTGACGTGATGGGCCTAGCGATCATGTATCATGGTGGTGAGCCTTGCACAGATGACAAAGTACTTCTTAAAAAGGTCCGTGACAGTCTTGTTGCCGCTAAAGAACATTGGCTGGGCATGGACTACGGTAACCTCGAGAAGTTCGCAAAAGAAGATCTTTGGGCCGGTGTGAACTGGAATGGTTCAACTTTCCGCATGCGTCTTCAAAACGAAAACGTCGCTTACGGTTACCCAAAAGAGGGTTACATCTTGTGGATGGATTCAGTCGCTGTTCTTGCTGACGCAAAGAACGTAGACGAAGCGAAAGCATTCCAGAACTTTGTAATGGACCCAGAAAATGCAGCTTTGATCTCAGCATTTGCTCGTTATTCAAACGGCATCGACGGTTCAGAGCCTTTCATGCCAGAAGACATGAAGACAGCTCCTGAGGTTGTTGTCCCGGCTGAACACGCCGGCAACGGCAAGTTCGTGCTTGCTTGTCCTCCTGACGTTCAAGCGCTTTATACTCGCATCTGGACCGACCTCCAGAAGTAAAACTATTTGGTTGGCTCGGTACGTCCGGGCCAACCTCTTTGGCCATTTTCATAATGAAATCATACAAAAACTCTGACCCACGTCCTCCCATTATGGAGGGTTCTTCACCGCCTAAAGAATGGCGTGTTCCCCGTAATGACTGGGACCAACCGCCCTGGAACCGTTGGTCCTTTCAAAACGTACGAAAACTTCTACCAACAGAAGATGTTTCTCGAGGATCGATGGCAGTCAGTCCTTTAGAGGAAAACTTACAGTCTATTGGATCAGTAGAGTTCCGTACTGTAGCCGGAGGGAACACAACGGTAGACAAAATGTTGGATGATACCTTTACGGACGGATTTCTGATCCGCCACAAAGGCAAGATTGTTCATGAATCATACCACAACGGCATGACCGCCTCGACGCCTCATTTAGCGCAGTCAGTATCGAAATCCGTGACATCGACTGTTACTGGAATCTTAATCGGAAAAGGCCTCATGGATCCACAAGCGCCGATCTCTGATTACTTGCCCGAACTCAAGGAAACCGCCTGGAACGGCGCTAAGTTGCAACATGTTCTCGACATGGCCAGCGGCGTGAAGTTCGTTGAAGAGTACACCGATCCGCACTCTGACATAGGTAAAACGGACGTCGCTTGCGGCTGGCGCGAACCACCAGCAGATATAGATAGCAGCGACTGGCCAACCTCTATGTGGGATCAAATCCTTGGCCTGAAAGAAACAGACGCTGATCACGGATCTCGATTCTACTATCGTTCGATTGAAACCGATGTAATTGCGCATGCTATGCAACGGATTACAGGGAAAAGCCTAGCTCAATTGGTCAGTGATGAAATTTGGACAAAGATGGGCGCTGAAACATCTGCTTATTTCACTGTAGATTCAGCTGGATATTGTCTCGCCGATGGCGGCTTCAACGCTACCCTTCGAGACTTTGCCCGTTTCGGCCAGCTCTATCTAGACCCAAATCAAACCATCATCCCTAAAGCCTGGATTGACGATTGCCGCAAGGGTAACCATGGCTTGTTCAATGACGAGATGCGAGAGACTTTTCCCAAAGGCCGTTATCGAAACCAGTTTTGGATCGAAGACTACACTGAAGAAACCATCATCTGCCTCGGGGTCTTTGGCCAACTAATCTACATCATGCCGAGCCACGATATTGTCGCCGTTAAACTCTCAACTTTTCCAGACTTCATTGATGGTAAGAAAGAACTCGACGCGATTGCCGCCATAAAAGCAGTGGCGCAAGAACTAACCCAATAGGAGCGGACTGCTATGACTGATCTTGACCTCTGTTATCTTTCGGCAACAGATGCCGTTGACGCCTTCAAAGCAAAGACTCTTTCACCAGTAGAGTTAATGGAAGCGACCATCAAACGCGCAGAGCAAGTCGAGGAGAGCGTTAACGCCCTCACCTACACCCACTTCGACGAGGCTATGGATCAGGCAAAAGCGGCTGAAGCCAGGTATGCGAAGGGTGAAGAAACAGGCGCGCTCGAAGGTCTCCCCATTGGAATCAAAGATGAAAGCGACATTGAAGGAAAGCCCACGTCCATCGGCTCACTTATCTTGAAAGA
Source organism: uncultured Alphaproteobacteria bacterium (assembly GCA_905480445.1). Lineage (GTDB taxonomy): Bacteria > Pseudomonadota > Alphaproteobacteria > UBA7985 > CAJQQZ01 > CAJQQZ01. The sequence continues at coordinate 5,645 of CAJQQJ010000006.1, forward strand.
TTACGTTGCCGAGAGCACATCAGTTGGTAATCAGCGCATAATAGATGCAGGTGGGATTGTCCATGCCAGGACCGCCACCCCAGAATTTTGCTGTGCAGGTTTCACCTGGTCGCGGCTTTGGGGCGTAACCCATAACCCCTGGAACCCCGACTTCACACCAGGTGGTTCCTCCGGAGGTTCCTCAGCTTCGCTCGCCTCTGGCACGTCGTCTATTTGCACCGGTTCAGACATAGGTGGATCAATCCGCATTCCAGCCTCAACTTGCGGCCTAGTTGGATACAAACCACCTTACGGCCGCAACTCAGACGATCCACCATTCAATCTGGATTTCTATTGTCATACAGGCCCCCTCGCACGCACCGTCAAAGACGCGATCAAGCTTCAAAACGTCATGTGTGGACCGTCACCCTATGATATATCAACCCTGCGTCCCAAACTGGTCCTGCCTTCTGAATATGAGTCTATCAAAGGGTGGAAAATTGCCTATTCACCTGATCTAAACTCTTTCGAAGTCGACACAGAAGTCCGCAAGAACACCGAGGCTGCCCTTGATGTGTTCAGATCTCTCGGCGCCACAGTTGAAGAGGTAGATCTAAAATGGGGGCCTCATATCTTAGAGGCCGCTATGGGCTATTTGGAGCACCTTTTTGGGGGCTATATGTCAAAACTGCTCGCAGAACACGCCGATGATATGACTTCCTATGGGCGTCTCTTCGCCGAAAGATCTCTTGATTCTACTGCACAGGATTTTGTTGCCACTCTGGAAGTCGCTGGTGAGATGTACATGACTTTGGGACCTCTTTTAGAAGAGTACAATGTCCTGATTTGCCCGACGACAAATCTACCAGCAGTGAAGGCTGATTTCGATCAAACTAAAGACAAGGTCATGATCAATGGCAAAGAGGTTAACTCCATGCTTGGCTGGGTGATGACAACACCTTTCAACGTCATGAGCCGCTGTCCAGTTCTAACCGTACCTTCTGGCCATGCTTCCAACGGCGTCCCTACGGGTATCCAAATAGTTGGCCGTACTTATAGCGATGAAGATGTCTTCCAGGCGGCGTTGGCTTACGAGACCGCTTTGGGTGGATGGTTCAACGAGGCTGTAAAACGACCGAACATCTAGGGCGTAACCCAAGTCCTTTACGATTATGTTCGCGGCAACAGTCAGCCCAGACTATTCAAGCGCTTTAGAGCTAGCCGTGTCAAACAAGCATGAAACTCAACTGAGAGCACCTTCCCCTCACGCAACTTAAAGAAAAGCTCAGTTTGTTTTTAACTATCTTTTTTTCTATCTCTGATAAATTCATGCTAAGACAAGATAACAAAAACAAGAAAACTGAAAAGATGGGCGAAAAAGGAAAGTCAAACAATGGCTACACAATTCTATATGAGACCAATACAGGTGGAAGATCTGCCAAAGATCGCTGACTGGTTCGATAATTTAGACGATCTCGCTTTGTTTGACAGATGTCAAAGAATTCCGCTTAGTTCACATGCAT
>CAJQQJ010000007.1 GCA_905480445.1 uncultured Alphaproteobacteria bacterium
AGCACGACTATGTCTGCCTTACCTCAATATCTAAACCTTGTCGCTGGACAACGCACAGCTGCGAAATCTGGTCAATGGCTAGATTCCTACAATCCATATACTGGTAAACCTTGGGCACAAATCCCTCGCTGTGATGCCGAAGATGTAAACCAAGCTGTCGCTTCCGCGAAGCAAGCGTTCAAATCAAACACATGGCGCGGAATGACAGCAACCGAGCGCGGGAAATGTCTAGTAAAACTAGCGGATTTGGCGAAAGCGAAAGCTGCTGAACTTGGTGAGATCGAAACCACAGACAATGGCAAGCTAATTGCCGAAATGTCTGCGCAAACGAATTACCTGTCTGAATGGTATCGCTACTTTGGTGGCCTGGCGGATAAAGTCGAAGGCAGCGTGTTGCCCATGGACAAACCAAGCCGGTTCGCTTTCACTAAGCACGAGCCCATCGGTGTGGTTGCCATGATTACTGCTTGGAACTCTCCGCTCCTCCTTTTGACTTGGAAACTGGCCGCGGCTTTAGCGGCAGGTTGCACGGCAGTCATCAAACCCTCAGAGCATGCGTCTGTATCCACACTCGAATTCGTTGAACTTGTTGATCAAGCCGGTTTCCCACCAGGTGTTGTGAACACAGTAACTGGCTTGGGCCCTGAAGCTGGTGCCGCATTGGCTTCTCATCCTGACGTGGCAAAGGTTGCTTTCACAGGTGGGGATTTCACTGGTCAGAAGATTTATGAAGCCGGTGCAAAAAACTTAACGCCTGTTAGTTTGGAACTCGGCGGCAAGTCGCCGAATATTATTTTCGCGGATGCCAATATTGAGGCTGCAGTTATGGGTGCAGTTTCTGGTATTTTCGCCGCCACAGGACAGACTTGTATTGCTGGATCACGCCTGTTGGTAGAGCGAAGTGCTGTAAAATCAGTGACAGAACAGATCATTGAAGTAGCAAAGGCTGCCAAAATGGGCGATCCTTCCAAGATGGACACGCAAGTCGGTCCGATCACCACTGTGCCTCAACGCGAACACGTATTGAAGATGATTGAAACCGGCAAACAGGACGGTGCCAAGTGTCTGCTTGGAGGTGGCTTGCCAACTGAGGCCGAATTCGCTGATGGCTGGTTCGTCCAACCAACCATATTCGGCGATGTCGACAATTCCATGAACATTGCTCAGAAAGAAGTCTTCGGGCCTGTGCTCTCTATCATTCCTTTCGATAGCGACGAAGAGGCTTTGGCCATTGCCAATGACACAGTCTACGGCTTGGCTTCTGGTGTTTGGACGTCAGACATAGGGCGTGCCATCAAAATGTCAGACGGCATTGAGGCGGGTACAGTTTGGGTCAATACCTATCGTGCCGTTTCCTACACAGCGCCATTCGGTGGCTACAAGCGTAGCGGCATTGGTCGTGAAAGTGGCCAGGATTCCATATACGAATTCCTGCAAACTAAAACGGTCTGGATTGAGACGGATCAAAGTATCGCCAACCCGTTCATTATCAGGTAACCGACCTTGGAACCTTTCAAAAACCTGTTCTCGCCCGATTTAGTTCGTGTCTTTGGTTTTCATTTAGATAGGCATCTAAACGACTTTGATCGAAATGTTTTCGAAGACCCTATAATCAGGAAGCTACCGGACTTGGAGTTAAAGGAAAGATCACAGCTGATTGCAGACAAATTGCATGAAGTTTTACCGTCGGATTTTGGCGCTAGACGTTCTGTCCTTTTGGCGATGCTTCATCCCGACGAGACTGGTTTCGCCGATGAAGGCAGTAACGAGGATGGTATTTGCGGTTGGGGTGTTATGCCAATGGCAGAGCTGGTCGGACAGCATCACTTAGACCCGTTCGAAGAAGCACTTGATTTACTCAAGGAAATGACTAAGCGATCTTCGTCAGAATTCGCGATCCGTTACTTCTTAATGGCGGATTCGGACCGCGCACTCTCTGTCATCAGATCTTGGGTTTCTGATCCTAATCAACATGTTCGGCGCCTCATTTCGGAAGGTACACGGCCACGGTTGCCTTGGGGAATGCAGCTCACTAGTTTCGTGCAAGACCCCACGCCCATTTTGCCACTGCTTACTGAATTGCGAGACGACTCCGAAGAATACGTCCGTCGATCTGTTGCTAACAATTTGAATGATATAGCTAAAGATCACCCAGATCTTGTCGCTGAATTGGCACAGCAATGGATGAAGGACGCAAATCTCAATCGTAAAAGGTTGGTGAAGCATGCCTGTAGAACTTTGATTAAGGCAGGACATCCAGGTGCCTTGTCAGCTATCGGCATACAGCCACCTGAAGTCAAACTAGTCTCGTTGGATGTATCGACGCCGACAGTGACAATGGGAGGCAAGCTTGAATTCACTGTTGAGCTGCAATCAACAGCTGAGAGTGCCCAAGATCTGCTGATTGATTACCTGCTACATTTCAAGAAAGCCAATGGGAACCTCTCTCCCAAAGTGTTCAAATGGACAAGGACGAAAATTTCTGCCGCGGCGGCCGTCAAACTCAACAAAAGCCATTCGATAAAACCAATCACGACCCGCGTTTATTATGTGGGCGAACAAAGAATTTCCCTGCGAATCAATGGTCAAGACTTTGGCGATGAACAATTCTTGCTTGTCGATTGTTGATACAATCCTAGCTTTGCATTGCGACAAGTCTG
>CAJQQJ010000008.1 GCA_905480445.1 uncultured Alphaproteobacteria bacterium
AATCTGTTATTAATGCCGAGGGTTCAAGAATACCTTTCCCAACTAATATTCCTCCTAGTAGCCCCAGAACTGACTTAGAAACCGACATGAGGATATGGGGTGTAAAAGCGTCCATCCCGTTGTCATAGCTCTCGTAAGCCAATTTGCCTTTGTGCAAGATGACAAGGCCATCGTTTTTCGTCTCCTTGCAAACTTCACCAAGTGACTTGTCGTCGATCTTCAATGATGAAAAGTCGACTGCGGCCTGTTCTAATTGCCAAACATCATCGGGATTGTTCGACACATCCGCAGAGGCGACGACTTCACGCACATGGTGAAAGGCCCAAGAAGAAAAGGGTGCTGTGCGCCAATTGGCAAGCGTCACTTGCTCCTCAGGCGATGAGGGAAACTGAGACATAAGATTGGGCATTGTCATTCCTCTGAAATTCGATAGACAAGATAGAACATTTATTGCGGAAGTGAAGCCAACTTTGATCGAGTTCGCCTCTCTACTGATCCCGTCCACTCGTTCAAGAAGGAAGCATTTGCTGCTTAAGTTCTATGGCTCTTCTCATTGATATTCGTGATTCCACTTGGATGGAAGAAGAAGATCTCGCAGCTTTACTCGCCCCTGCCCTTCCAGGTATGAAAATCTATGCTGGAAATGAGGGCAGGGTTTATGACGATGTCACTATGGTCGCCACGATCAGATTGCATCCAGGGGTTGCCAAACAGTTGCCAAACTTGCAATTGGTGCAAAAACTCGGTGCCGGTGTTGAGACCATGGTTCGCGACCCAGATCTTCCTGCCCATGTCCGACTAGCGAGACTAAAACCTCTCGGCCCTGCTCAGGAAATCGCGGAATATGCCGTTGCTTTCGTATTGCAACGCCAACGCAACTTGCTGTTCCATGCAGGCAACCAAGCGCAATCCGACTGGAAGCCTATACCGCCCAAGCGAGCGCCCCATACAAAAGTCGGGGTTTTAGGCTTAGGTCACATCGGAGGCCTCGCAGCTAAATCCTTCGCCAACTTAAACTTCCAAGTACTCGGGTGGAGCCAGTCCGAAAAATCCATTGAAGACGTAGACTGCCGTCATGGGGAAGAGGCGCTTGCACCCTTGTTGGCCGAGTGTGACTATGTCGTTTCAATTCTGCCCTCAACAGAGAAAACCAGGGATCTATTTAACGATGCTCTCTTTTCTAAAATGAAACCTGGTTCCACGCTCATAAACGCCGGTCGAGGTGATTTAGTTGTCGAAGAGGACCTGATCGCAGCGTTAGAAAACGGCCCTCTTGAAGCCGCTGTTTTGGACGTGGTCCGAAAAGAACCATTGCCTACTGATCACCCCTTTTGGGCTCATCCTCAGATCACAATAACGCCTCATATTTCGGGTTGGCATGCCGACGAAGGACTGATTGATGTGGCCGAGAACTACAAACGCCTCATGAGTGGTCAGCCGCTGCTGAATGAAGTCGATCGATCAAAGGGGTATTAAGCAATGCAGTTGATTGAACCTAAACTCGAACATTTCTGTGATCTCAGTGTTGAGCTTGGATCAATTCAGGAGATGGGAATGGGTCGGGCGGGCAAACGGCGTATTATCCCGATTGTTGGAGGCATTGTTTCTGGTCCATCCATTCAGGGCAAAATCCTCAATCTCGGGGCCGACTGGCAAACGATATTCAACGATGATGTTGCTGAGTTAGACACAAGATACGCATTTGAAACGAACGATGGCGCCCTAATCGAAATCATCAACTACGGTTTCCGTCACGGTCCGGCGGAGGTCATTGCCGCTGTTGGGCGTGGTGAACCTGTCGATCCGGCGCTTTATTACATGCGCACTCATGCAAAAATGGAAACAGGCGACCCCCGTTACTCCTGGGTTAATCGCCTATTGTTTGTCGGCAGTGGAGCCCGCAACGCGAGCTCCGTCGAGATTTCTCTTTTTTCAGTTAGATGATCATCTGGAAAACGATGCCTGAGATTATTGCTCCTGCGATGCCCAGGCCAACGTAACTGAAGAATACCTGCGTCTTAACCAGCGACCAGACCGCCGCCATGGCTGGGATACAAGAGATTGCGCCCGTGATCATAAAGGCCATCGCCGCACCTGGGCCCATACCCTGCTCCATCAGCGCAGCCAACAGAGGCGGAGCCACATAGGAGTTCAAGTAAGCAGGCATACCGACAATGGCTGCAATTGCAATTGAGCCGATCCCTTCGCCGCCAACCGCTGCTGCAATGAGTTCAGCTGGTACGTAAGTGATTAGAACGCCCTGCAAAACATAAGCCAATGCTAACCATTTGATCAAAAACAAAGCGTTGCTGACAAACTCTGACTTGAAGGTCTGACGACGTTCCTGTTCTTTCCACACAGCCCATTGGGGCTTGCCGCTGAAAGGGGAAGGACCACAGCCGCAACCGCCAGAACTCGCTTCTTTCAAGGGTGCTTTAAAAAAACCAGCACTCATCAGGGTCTTAATAGCAAAGCCACCGAACAAGCCTAAGGCAACTGCTGACACTGCTTTTCCCACCGCAAAAGGCCAGCCCAATGCAGAGGCGGTGATCAACAGAGTGGGCGGATCAATCAGCGGCGAAGACAACCAGAATGCCATGACGGCAGACAAAGGTGCCCCCAAGGCTAGCAGACCTGCGATGAAAGGAATGACTTCACAAGAACAGAAAGGGGCCAAACCACCAAAGGCGGCCGCCAGGAAAATCATTCTGATTTCACGGCCTTTAAAAGCATTCGCGATCATCGCCTCTGCTCCTGCCGCCTTTAGCCAAGCGATCAGCAAGACCGCAAACAAGATGTAAGGCAAAGTTCCGAAGAAAGAACCGACGGCTGAGTTCATTATATTGTTGAACTCACCAGGATCTAAAGCCAAGACTAATAGAGGCACAGCGACAATCAAAGACCAAGGGGTTAACAGCCAAGACTTGATTTGCTCGAAGGATGAAGGCCGTGGGGCCAGTTGCTCATTCGTGTTCATGATTATGTCCACTTATTTGATCAGCACAGCATTCGCGTAAGATATAACCAGCCAGTTTTTCAAGATGATCGAAGGCCGCTCGGCTGAAAACCGTTCGTCCTTGCTTCTCCTGAACAACCAATCCTGCAGAAGTGAGAAACTTCAAATGATGAGCCAAGGTTGAGGCCGCCATATCGGTGCGTTCTTGAATATCACCAACGGACAGGCCTTCATGGCCTGCTTTCACCAAAGTTAATAAAACCTGCAAACGGGATTCGGAACCGATGGCTGCGAAACCCTGAGCTGCTGCTTCTATGACGAGTTCTGTGTGTTTATTTTCCATATAACTAGTTTTATAGTTATATTAATTTTCCGTCAATACAAATTTGACCAAAAAGAAAAAGCCCCGGCGCAAAGGCCAGGGCTTTTTCAGTTCCATAGAGGCTAGGTCTATTCGCCAGCCATCTTCTTTCGGTACATTCCTTGTGCGATACGGTCGATAACCATTGCGCAGAAAAGGATCGCCAAACCACCCAGTAAACCTTGGCCTTTGGCAGCATATTGAAGTGCTTCAAGGATCAAGGCACCAAGACCTTCTGCACCGATGAGTGATGCAATCACAACCATCGACAAGGACATCAGAATAGTCTGATTGATACCGGTCATGATTGACGGCATAGCCAAAGGCAGCTCGACATTGAACAGAAGCTGTCTCTTTGAACAACCAAATGCGATGGCCGCTTCCTTCGTTGCTTCAGGTACGCCGCGCATGCCGAGACCCGTCAAACGGATAACAGGTGGCATCGCAAAGATGATTGTCGCCAACACGCCCGGAGGCTTGCCGGTACCGAAGAATGCGATGATCGGAATGAGGTAAACAAAGGCCGGCATGGTCTGCATGAAATCGAGGATTGGTTCTGCGAATGCAAAGGCGCGCCGGCTTTTACCGAACCAGATACCCAGAGGAATGCCAAAGATAATGCAAAGCGCGGCGCCAGCGCCGATAAGCGCCACTGTAATCATCGAGAGTTCCCACAATCCCATGAAGGCCAGGTAAGCAAGAGCAGCGGCCGTAAAGATCGCAACCCGAACACCCGCCAATCTATAGGCCATAACGACGATAACAATCATCACAACGGGCCATGGCGTTTCTATAAGAATGATCTCTAGGCCATCTAAAACCGCACGAATGGAAGCAGTGACCCCGTCAAAGACATCGCCAAATTTAAAGGCTAGCCATTCGAAAGCGACATCGCCCTTCTTTGCCCAATAGGCAAAATACTGTTTGCCAACAGGAAATTCAGTGATGGGAACGGTCCCACCAACAAACCCATTTGTAAGCTTGCTGAGTACGCCGTCTGGATTAGAGACTGTGAAGCGGAAGAGTGTTAAAGGCCAAATAGCCACTAACAAGAAAATGCCAAACATCAGGCTGGAATTTCGGGGGCCAGTTTGAACAGCTGCAGGACGTGCACGCCACTTCAAGTACAGCTTTTCGTAAGACATGTTTGCGTAAAAGCCCTCAAGGATTTTGACGACAATCAGAAGCAAAACGCCTACAGAGAGGATCATCATGGCCTCCCCAGCTGCTGCGTCGGCAGCGATCTGTGCTTTTTCTGACGCTTTGTTTAGGTTTGAAGCAATCTTGAGAGCTAAGTCGGCGGCGGCCTGATCACCGGCAGCCAGAGCATCAACTGCCTGCTGTTTACGTTCAGCAATTTTAATGGCGAGACGCTCAAATTTTGCTATTTGGTCTGCGCCCAGTTCGCCCCAAAGGCCTCTACCCAGCTGAACGAAGGCAAAGAGCTCCAGAACTAGGAAAATCCAAAAGAAGCCCCATGCACCACGGAAAGCACCCCATAGCGGGCCACAGACTGCGGCCATCGTATTCCATGACCAGGGGAAACCAGTAGTTCCTTGGATTTTTGCAAACTCTTGCGAGTAATAAGCCTCATTGGTTTTTACAAATTCACCAACCGAAGAATCAAGAGCTTTAGGGCCTAGCTCTAGGCCTGTATCGGTACTCATGCCTTGCCTCCTTGAATGCCCTTCAGCAGGGTTGTCTTATTGATCACACCAACATCCTTGCCATCATCGTCTTGAATGACGATCGGTTGGTCGGTTTCAGTTGTGATATCGATCAAGTGATCTAAATCCGTATCATGCGAGACACGAGGTGACTTGGCTAGGTCTTCGCCTCTGGCAACTTTGTAAGACTTGATATCTTCCATAATTGTATGGGCAAAAACCAATTTTAATCTGGATATGCCTTCGACAAAGTCCCGGACGTAGTCGTCTGCAGGCTTCGTCACGATGTCTTCTGGCGTACCGATTTGAACGATGCGGCCATCTTTCATAATTGCGATGCGGTTTCCTATACGGATCGCTTCGTCCAAATCATGAGTGATGAAAACTGTTGTTTTGTTCAATTCTGCTGACAGCGCCATGAACTGGTCTTGCAACTGACGACGGATAAGTGGATCCAGCGCAGAGAAAGGCTCATCCATGAGCAAAACTTCTGGATCAGAAGCCAAAGCTCTCGCGAGACCAACACGTTGCTGCATGCCACCGGATAGTTCTCTTGGGAAGCGGTCTTCATAACCGTCAAGATTTACCATTTCCAAGCAGCGTTGTGAGACTTCCCAACGTTTCGACTTTGGCTCTCCACGCACTTGCAAAGGAAAGGCGACGTTATCTCGAACCGTACGGTGGGGTAGCAAAGCCATGTGTTGAAAAACCATGCCGAGGTGCATAGCGCGCATCTCGCGAAGCTTGTCACCGTTGAGCGCCATCATGTCTTGTCCGAGGACAGAAATCTTGCCGGCTGTTGGTTCTATGAGGCGGTTGAGGTGTCGAACCATGGTCGACTTACCCGAGCCAGACAGTCCCATAACGCAGAAAATTTCGCCGCGTTTGACGGTAAATGAACAGTCGGCGATTCCGACCACACAGGCAAATTCAGCCAGTACTTCCGGTTTACCCAACCCACGTTCTTCGATGGCTTTCATTGCTTCGTCAGCACGATCGCCGAAAATCTTCCAGACATTCTCTAGAATGATGACGTCTTCGCTCACCCGGCCGTCTCCCCAATTAAATCTGTTTAGCTTTTTTGATTGTTCTTAAACGCATAACGGCGGCACCCCAGAGAGGTACCGCCGCCAAACTAGTTAGCTAAGTCTACTGCAACCAAGCATCAACTGTAGCGCCATTCTCTGAAACCCACTTTGTAGCGAATTCAGCAGGATCCTGCTTCTCAACAACCAAAGCATAGGTCATTGCAGAAACAGCGGCGGTGTCTAGAGAAACCTTAGACAGCATTGAAGCCGCCGCAGCCTGTGAACCCTCTAGAGCCGTCGCATAGTGAATGTGCAAGTAAGCTGTGCTCCAAGCAGAACCAGCTTCTGACTTCTCGAGCCACTCTGGATCGTCTGTAGGCTGGATAACGTTCCAACCAGCAGCATCGTGCGCAGGCTCTTTCAGGATGACAAGGTCATGTAACGCAAACATATGGTGTGGTGTATAGCAGAAGAAAACGATGTCTTCGTTTTGAGCGACAGCGTTATCCACTTCAGCCAAAGCCAGAGTTTCGTCCATTTCCTTGAGGTTCATGGTCTCGTCATAGCCGTAGGACTTAGCGCGGATTTTCTCGATGTTAGTTGACGCCCAACCAGCAGCACCGATCCAGATTTCACCTTTGCCATCACCGTCTGTGTCAAAGTTTGCGGCCATATCAGGATCCGTCAGCTGAGAAAGATCTGTGATACCTGTCCGTTCTTGAGTGCCTTTTGTGACACACATGGCCTGGTCACCAGCTACACCATTGGGATTCTGGCGCACGGTGCCCTTTTCCTGAACGTATTTGTTGTTCAAGTTGGTCTGGTTTGGCAACCAAACTTCTGGGTGGACGTGCATAGAACCGGCGTCCATGCCTTCGAACACAACTGGGTTAGAGCCGTTCTGCAACTCAACCTCAAGACCGAGGTTATCTTCCATAACGACCTTCAAAACATGCGCTGTTACACGAACAGATGGCCAGTTTGGCACACCAATAACAACGTCAGCAGCAAGCGCTGGCATAGCTACTGATGACAGCAATGCTGCACCAGCAAGACTTTTAAGAACTTTTTTCATTTAGGTAACTCCCTGTATTTATATTCATGGACCTCTCAAGAGGCCCTCTAAACGCCTGTAACCCTACAGCGGATTCTCCTGTTGACCAGAAAAATCGACAGAATGTCGCGGTTTGCAATCAAACCTCGTCTCTGCAAAGGGCTTGGCAAAGGCAATGGACTCCACCACCACCAAGTGTGAACATGGACATGTCGGGGTCATAGACCTCGTAGCCCAAAGCTCGCATCTTTTCATTAAGCTCGGTCGCGCCCTTCATTGACAATACTTTACCGTTGCCTAAAGCCACCAGATTTACACCTAAGTTCTTGGCTTCACGGTAAGGCACGTCAACGAATGAGAACCCCCAGTCCTTGAGTTGATCAACAACCCAGGGCTCCAAAGCGTCAACGCAGGCCACCAACAGTTTCTCGTCCAGCGGTACGACAAGACCGTCCATATGGACGAACTCTCGGCTTATAGGGGCTGTCACTGCCTCCCAGCCTTCCTTGCGAACGAATTCTGCAACTTGTTCAGAACCTTCCTTTTCGGAACGTTCGCCGCAATAACCAATTAGAACCTTACCCGGCTCTAGGATCACAAAATCCCCGCCCTCAAAGTGCCCAGCCGTCGCGAAGTTCCAGATCGGAATGTTGTTTTCTTGATAGTACTTGATGACTGTCACATAGTCGGCGCGTCTGACCTTGAGCTGCATATGGCAAATCAGAGCGCCCCAAGGCGTCATGGCAGAGGAATCGCGGGCGAAGAAGTTACGGTGCAAAACTTCATCGGCTTCGAGATAGTGACACTTCACACCATTTTCTTCGTAGATGGAAACCATCTCCGCATGCTGTGCCATGGCGGTCTGTAAATCAAACTTCACACCCGTTTTATGCGCGTTAGCCAAGGTCCGGCCAATCAGTGGTCCTGCCTCAACCCATTTGAAATACTCTGGTTTCCCGAGGAGTACATCCGACAAAGGTGCATAGTCATTATTAATGCCCCACTTTTTTTCAAGCATTTCTGACCTCTTGGTTTCATCAATTGAATCTAGGCTAGCGAGAAAATATGTTGAATTAAATAGCAACTTTGTCATGTTAACTTGTATTGATTAACAAGTTAATGTGCCGAGCTATGTCTCTTAACAAACTATCCAAAGCTGACTTGCATCTTTTAGAAGTCTTCGTTTCTGTGGTGGAGGCTGGCGGCTTCTCCGCTGCACAGGTGCGTTTGAATGTGTCAACTTCGACGATCAGCCGACAAATTTCCCAACTAGAGATCAGGTTAGGAGTTAGGCTTTGTTCAAGAGGCAGAGGTGGCTTCCAGCTTACTAATCGCGGGCGAGCAGTTTTCCGCGCAGCGAACAGACTTTTTTCCGCAGTTGACGAATTTCGGGACAGTGTCGCGGCCACCAAAGAGCAGTTAACTGGGCAATTAAGCCTGGCTGTCGTCGACAACTGGATCGCCGATCAGCCGGGACCCTTAGACAGAGCACTTGCTCGTTTCAAAGAAGAAGCGCCGGAGGTAACGATTGATATCCATTCCCTAGCACCTGATGATATTGAGCATGCGGTTTTAGATGGCCGGATCGGGTTAGGGGTCGGCGTATTCCACCGCCATAAACCAGGGCTGCTCTATGAGCCAATCCAAGAAGATCCGTTGGAATTGTTTTGTGGCAAAGGACATCCATTGTTTGGGACAAGCAACTTAGGACCTGAAGACCTCAGCGACACCGATTTGGTACGACGGGCTTACTTGGATGAACAACAAGTAGCTCCTTTAACCGCTAATCTACCTTCGACCGCTCAAGCCCATCAGATCGAAGGCATTGCTTTTTTGATTCTGTCTGGTCGCTTTGTTGGCTACTTACCTGTTCACTATGCTTCTCGTTGGACAAAACTAGGTTTAATGCGATCTCTACTACCTCTTAGCTACCGAATGAGCACCAATATAGAAATAGTAACAAAACGCGGTCTGCGACGCTCCTCCATTACAGAGGTTTTTATTCGCTTGCTTCAAGCAGAAATCTTGGAGTGATTTTCCTTGCCTGACATGCAAGTTTCCCGCATTGCCATAGATACAAATTTAACTGCAGCCGAGTAACTCGCTATGCAAATCCGTGCATTAACACCCGCTATTGGGGCAGAAATTACAGATGTCGACCTTGGACAGCCATTGAGCTCAGCCCAAGAGGACGCCATTTACGAGGCCCTCGTTAAACACGAAGCTATCTTCTTTCGCGATCAGGATATCTCTCCTGAAAGACATCTAGCCTTTGCTCAATCCTTCGGCGAGCTGGATCAACCACATCCGATCTACAAACATGTCGACGGCTTTGATCGCATTGTTGAACTTGCCAACGACGCTAACAATCCACCTGACACAGACGGTTGGCACACTGACCTCACCTTCAAGCAAGAACCACCCTTTGCGTCGATCTTGGTCGCGCGAGAAGTCCCTGAATGTGGTGGCGATACTCTTTGGGCTTCAATGGCTGCGGCTTACGATGCCCTGCCCTTAGATATGAAGAACCATTTGTCTGACATGACTGCCGTTCATGACATGGGTGATTTCCGGAATAACTTTGCAGTCAATGAAACGACCGGCGAGAAGGTTACAGCCGCCCACCAACGTTTTGGCAGTGCTGTCCATCCAGTCGTGCAAACCCACCCGGTTTCTGGGCGCAAATTCCTCTATATTAATGAAGGCTTCACCTCTCACATCGTTGGTGTGACAGCACGTGAAAGCCGCCGTCTGCTGAACTACCTGCTAGATCATATCAACCGTCCGGAATATCAGCTGCGGTTCACTTGGCGTAAAGGTTCGGTCGCCATGTGGGACAATCGTTGTACGCAGCACTATGCAGTTGGTGATTACTTGCCACACTATCGCTGTATGAATAGGATCACCGTAGTCAAGGACCGAAGAGTTCCAACTTAAGACACTACTTGTCGATCAGATCAACAAACGTTGAGAAGTCTTCATCGGCCATATTGACCAAGTTACCTTCCGCCGGAAAGGCCCCACCGGCTACGTCCGCCATGTACTCCTTATAGGCAGCAACGCGCTCTTGCTGAAGCCGGTCACGCTCAGCGGCAAAGTTGCGATAGACCTTTGCGTGGCGGGGGATGTGCCCTCTGTTCTCGCCTAACAAATCAGCAGAGAAAAGATATTCAATATCGCAGTCCGGTCCTGAACCGAGCGAGATCGTCATTAGGGATGTTCGCTTGGTGATTTCAGCGGCGAGTTGACGAGGCACAATCTCCATCTCCACGGCAAATGCACCTGCGGCTTCAAAAGCTTTCGTTTCATTGTAAACTTGGATTGCTTGTTCTGGTGTCTTGCCAACGGCTTTCAAACCACCGACCCAGGTTGCCTTTGGCGGCACCAATCCAACGTGAGCAATAACTGGCACGCCTTCTCTCGCAAGAACCTCAACTACAGTTGGGCTCATTGCACAGTAAATTGACTGCGCGCCTGCTTCCATGGCTTGCATGGCTTCTCGCAGGGCCTCCTGCGCTGATGCATGACGCCCCCAAGCCAAGCCGTACTGAAAGTGAGCGTTGGGTACAGCCGCCGCGAAGCCAGCTGTTTCAGGACGAAATCCCGTCCCAATCATATCCATACCAGCCTCAGAAGCAGCAAGAGCTTCTTCCAATCGAGCAACCTGAACAAAGGCCAAGCGGCGTTTGCCTTTGCATTCTCTGATATCTTTAACAGTCAAGGCCGGCATCGTTGATCCTCATGGAATTGTCTGACGTTGGTTAGCTTTCTGGCTGATCTTCTTTGGGTGCGTTCCCCAGTCCAGCATCGCAAGCCTCTTCGACCTGACTAATAGCCTGCTCAGAGCCTCGCAATGAAAATTTATCAAGCAGCTCGTTCCCCTCTTTGTAGCCAACTCGCAGCTTCGAGCCGAGGCTAACGCGGCGTATCAGTTCTTCGTTCTCAGACAAAGGCCGTGAGGCGGCATCAAAAAAGGTCAAGAAGTAGCCGTTCGCTTCTTTAGAGAAGGCTTCACCGGTCATCGTCATTTTTGACCAACGATCAACTTTCCAAAAGAGTTCGACAAGTTCACCTTCCGTCCGCGTTCCTCTCATCTCAAGATCAACGCTCAGGCCTCTATCATCGCAGACCACTGCGAAGAGGTGACCTTGCTTGCCAACTGTGTAAGCGTAATAAACCGTCGCGCCTGCAACGTCTTGATTAACAGCAGAGCGATTACTCCAATCAGAAGCGATCACCGAGTTAACTGGCAAAAAACTGGCTATTACCAACGCCGCTAAAACCATTCTCATTTTCATTCCTTTCAGGACAAGCAAAACCTATTTCGTTACCCTAAGAGTACTATTTGCTAATATAGCCTTTTCTTTGACAGAATTCTGTAAGTACTGCGCAGTTCACCACGATCAACGTAACAGCCTCGTAAGTAACGTTCCCCGCTTGAGGCCGTGTAGCCCTCCCGTCCATGGACAATCCGGCGGTTGTCAAAGACAATGCATTCGCCCGCATTCAAACGGAAGGTCATGAGATATTTCGGGTCCAACAACCAGCGTCCAAAGCGTCTGAAGGCTGGGTAATAGAGATCCAGTTCTTCTTGAGGCAGATCAAAAACATCTGCCATATGTTGAGAAAACGTCAGGCCAGAGACATTGCCCTGATCATCGAGTTCGATCACCCGTTGCCGAGACCGCCAATCGAAATCATCGTGCTCGTAATAGAAGGGTACTTTGGTGGTCGACAGGATGTCAAAATCACTTGGATGGGCTTTTCTGAAGTCTTCAGCAACTGCTGCACCATCTAAAAAAAGCGAGTTGCCGCCATCAACCGAATTAGCACGGCAATGCAGGAATTGAATG
>CAJQQJ010000009.1 GCA_905480445.1 uncultured Alphaproteobacteria bacterium
CAATGGTGAGATTGTCGTTCTGCCCTATGCTAATCCAATTGGCCTTGGTCAGAATATGGACGATATCCACCTGGGGCGCTACCACTTACCCGGCGGTGGTAACTTCAATCGAAATTGGCCAGACCTCGCAGAGCTTTGCAAACCTCGGTTAGAAGGCAAGCTCGGGAACAACGCCGAAGAGAACATCAAAACAATACGTGAAGCGATGCGACAGGAGATAGACTCCTGGCAGACTGTTGGCGGCTGGCCGCAGATGCGTAAAGAAATTTTCAAACTCGCTTGCGACGCGGATATAGTGCTGGATATCCACTGCGACGACGAATCCTTAATTCACTTGTTCATAGCGCCTCAACATTGGCCAGCCTTATCTGATCTTAGTGCCTGGATAAAAAGCCGAGCGACTATGCTGGCCGAAGATTCAGGTGGCGGTTCTTTTGACGAAGCCTGTTCGCTGCCATGGGCTAAACTCGCAGAAATGTTCCCAGAAAGTGACATCCCTGCAGTTTGCCAAGCCTCGACCGTTGAGTTGAGGGGACGGCCTGATGTCTACGACGAACTAGGAGAAGAAGACGCAAACAATTTGATTGGTTTTTTGTCAGGCCGCGGATTTGTTTCTGGTGATACCCTTACTCAACCAGATGCCCTATGCGAAGCGACAGATCTGCGAGCCTGTGACATTCTAAGAAGCCCAGGTGCTGGCGTTCTAGCCTACAAAGTAAAGCCCGGTGATCAAGTGAAGAAAGGCCAAGTGATTGCGGACTTGATAGATATCGCTGCCAAAGATCCACGAAATGCCCGAACAGAAATAAAATCGTCCATAGATGGTCTGGTTCTATCAACTAAACAAACCAAATTGGTCAGACCTGGTCACAGCGTAGCGAAAATCAATGGCACAGAAATTCTAGAAAGCAGAAGTGGTTATCTGTTGGAAGATTGACCTTCCTGATCATCTTCGCTTTCTTCGTTAGCTTGTAAGATTGCACGATGGTAGGTGAAATTAACTTCATGTTCATGAACCTGCCCGATTAACTTACCCTCTTCATCAGAAATTACTGGGATATGAGCCTCGCCCGTTTTGCGGATAATGCGCATGGCGTCTTCAAGACTACTATGTTGTTTAAGGCAAACGGCTTTCTCCGCAATCGTTGCCGCTGTTTGCTCTTCGTCAATGGTTTCATCAAGTGTTTCGCTGAAACGTATCACGCCATGAAACTCTCCATCGTCCACGACAAACACCCTGCCCCATCGTGAAGCTAGCAGTTTTCGACGTACGTCCTCAAAAGGCGCATCCACGGAGATCGTATCAACGCGCCTATCGATGATGTCGCCTACATGCGTGTCGCGAAGAACCGATAGATCCAGTCCATTTTGAACCTCAACGCCTCTCTGTAAAAGAGTGAGTGTAAAGAAGCTGTAAGGCGTAATAGCCCGAATAACAAAGGACGAAATAGCGACAGCGATCATCACCCCCATGGTGACAGAATAATCTCCTGTTAACTCAAATATCATCAGTGTTGTCGATATAGGCGCGCTCAACACTGCTGCAGAAACAGCCCCCATTCCAACGATTGTGTAAACCGCGAGCTCAGACGTCGACACATCAACCAAAGAAGTTGCGATAATCCCGAAAGAACCACCGATCATGGCACCAACAAACAAGGCTGGTGAGAAGACGCCTCCCCCGAAACCCATTCCGAGGCAGAGCACAGTCAGAAAGATCTTAGCCGCCAAAAGTGCCAATAAAAGCCAAAAGCCCAATTGCGCCCCCAAGGCCATGGTGGTTGCTTCGTAACCTACGCCCAAGATCTCTGGAAGTTTGATGGCGATTGTCCCCACAACCAAACCTGCCAATGCTGGTCGGACCCAAGTCGGAATTGAAGTTTTATTGACCAAGCCTCTAACGAAGGAAGGACCATAGATCAAAGCAAGAGCCGCAGGGATACTTGCAAATCCAAGCAGAATGAAAGCAGAAAACTCGAGTGGTGATGCAATAATCAGCGAAGGTAACAGAAACGCTGGTGTATCGCCAAGATAGAGGTGGCTGACCAGCGTGCCTGACACCGCAGCCAGAACAACAGGTGCGAAGGCTGACATTCCATAGTGTCCAACAACTACTTCAAGCGCAAAGAAAACACCCGCCAAGGGCGCATTGAAAGAAGCTGCAACGGCTGAAGCAACGCCGCACCCCAACAAAGTTCTCGCTTGTTTGGGATCAAGCCGCAATCTTGTTGCAAGCGTTGAGCCCAGAGTTGCACCGAAATGAACCATAGGTCCTTCACGGCCAACAGAGGCACCTGAACCAATGGATATGATTGAAAGTACTGCGGCCTTTATGCCGTTGCGAAAGGACATCCTGCCACCGCGCAAAGCGTTGGCTTCAATCACATCAGCCACGCCTTGGCTACGGCGATCAGGCATCCAGAAATATGACAGAAGCCCGACAACAAGTCCGCCAATAACAGGGACCATAACAATCTGCCACCAAGGTAGCTTTGCTACTCTGGATGCCAGAAATTCGCTAGATGTGAAGAACCCTAGGTATTGAACCGCACGAATGCCCTCAATGAAAGCAATGGAGGCGATGCCCCCTATCAACCCGACCAGGACAGCAAGCAAACTGAGCCCTAACATATGGTCTCGTTTGATGCGTTTTAGTGTTTTTTGGACAACGGCCTGGATTGGCATTAGCAAAGGGATAATTTAGACAACAATACCCCAAGCTTTAGGCCCCTAAGTCCTGGTCTGCAAAGATTATTTTGGCCCGACGGCAAATCCTAGCAGTCAGGCGATTAATCATGCTGATTTTTTATGCCTATCACCCGATTCAACTCAGCTGGAGAACCCAGTGATTTGTGGGCGCGATACCAATCTCGGATATTCTCAAGCATCTCAGGCTTCCATGGTGCAACCCGACGGGTTTTCATATCCATGTGCAGTACCATCCATTCAACGGTCGCTGACAGACTATCATCGCTTGTCTTGATCAATCGCTGGAAGATGTGAAGCCGTTTTTCATCATAGCCGACGACTTGCGTCTCAACGCGGAACCTTTCATCTCTCATCAACTCACCCTGATAGGTGATGTGACTCTCTACTGTAAAAGTCGACACCATCTCGCTGTCACGATAGGCCACGGTCAGCCCAAGTTCGTCGAGGAAAGGATCGAAACCCAAATCGAAAGCAACGCCGTAATAGCCTACATTCATATGGCCGTTGTAATCAATCCAACCTTCTTGAACTTGCTGTTCAGGGGAAGAGTAAGGAGCAGGAATTGTCATAAGTCTTTCCTAAACGGGTGTTCTCATTGTTACGAATTCTTCGGCGGAAGTCGGATGAATGCCAACGGTCGCGTCAAACTGAGCTTTCGTTGCACCAGCTTTGATCGCAATACCAACGCCTTGCATTATTTCAGCTGAGTAAACACCAACCATATGGGCTCCAACGACGCGGTCAGAAGCTTTGTCGACGATCAGTTTCATGAAGCTCCGTTCCTGATTGTCTGTAAGCGTAAACTTCATCGCACGAAAATCGGATTTGTAGACATCGATGTTAGTGAATTTTTCTCGCGCTTGTTCCTCGCTAAAACCGACTGTCGAAACGTTAGGATGGCAGAAAACCGCCGTTGGGATGTCCGCATAATCCATTGCGCGTGGCTTGCCGTTGTAGACAGTATCGAGAAATGCCATCGCCTCGTGTATTGCCACTGGTGTCAATGCCATTCTGTTGGTTACATCACCAACCGAGTAGATTGAAGGCTGAGTGGTTTGTGAATACTCGTCGACCTTGATCGCACCTTTGGCATCTATTTCGACCCCCGCCACATCAAGGCCGAGGCCGGAAGTGTTGGGTGCTCTACCCGTAGCAAACATGACTGCATCAACTTCCAAAGTCTCGCCAGAGTCCAGCGCTAGCAAAAGAGAGCCATCATTTTGTTTTGAAATGGCCGTAATAGTTTGAGAGAGCATCATCTTCATGCCCTTCTTACTCATTTCACTTG
>CAJQQJ010000010.1 GCA_905480445.1 uncultured Alphaproteobacteria bacterium
ATGATGTGGGAATTTACCGAGCTCCTGCCCCCAGGTTGTGCCAGCATTGTTCATCAGGATGTTGAGCCCACCTGTTCTAGCACGAACCTGCGCCGCTATATCCATCACACCTTGTTCTGTTCCAACGTCACCGGCAAAGCCCAGAGCGGCACCTGGCAGTCCTTTGGAATTGAGCTCGTCGGCAACGGCTTCACAAGCTTCCCCCTTACGGCTGGCAATCATAACATTGGCACCAGCACCGACCAGTGCCTCCGCTGCCATACGTCCGATCCCAGTAGCACCACCAGTAACTAGCGCGGTTTTACCGGAGAGATTAAAAAGCTGTTGTGGTGTCATTGTAAGGCCTTCCTATCGTTGGCGTTGTTTTGCTCAATTGTTGTTCCGCAGCCTCTTTGTTCGAACGCTAGGAACGTTGTTACTTGACCCTACTCCAGTTCATGTTTCAGGCGCAGTAAATTTTCTATTATGCGATCTCACTTGCACCACCAGGAATTAACTCTAACTATGAGAAAATCAACCGATTGTGTTAATAAATTCGAGAACCAAATGAAATCCCTAATGAGCCGTGAAACTGGAGGTCCTGAAAACCTGGAGATAGTGGAGCAAGAAACACCCACTCCGAACGCTGACCAGGTGCTAATCCGAGTTAAAGCGGCTGGGGTTAACTTCCCAGATACCTTGGTGATAAGAGATCTCTATCAATATCGACCTGAGCGACCCTTCGCACCCGGTTCAGAGGTCGCCGGTACAGTTGAGGCAGTAGGAGACAAAGTAACTAACATGAAAGTCGACCAGAGAGTTCAGGCCTTGGTTCCTCACGGTGCCTTCTCTACTCATCTAATAGCAGACGCCAGAACGGTCAGCCCAATCCCAGATACCATGCCGTTCGATGAAGCCGCTGGTTTCATTTTCACCTACGGCACAACTTACTATGCGCTTAAAGACAGAGGCCACCTACAAGCTGGGCAATCCATGTTGGTTCTTGGTGCTGCGGGTGGCATTGGCTCATCAGCCATCGAAATAGGTAAAGCTATGGGCGCCAAAGTGATCGCTGCAGTTTCTACTGAGGAGAAGGCTGAGTTTTGTCGCTCAATAGGCGCGGATGAAACCATCGTCTATCCTCGTGATCCTAACCGGGATCAACAGAAAGCCTTTTCTGACCAAGTGAAAACCCTAACTGGCGGCAAAGGTGTTGATGTGGTTTACGACGTAGTTGGTGGTGCTTACGCGGAACCTGCTTTGCGTGCCATTGCTTGGGAAGGTTATTATCTGGTTGTCGGTTTCCCGGCAGGCATTCCGAAGCTGCCGCTCAACTTGGTACTGCTTAAGTCCTGCCAAGTGGCTGGCGTTTTCTGGGGTGCTTTTACTCAACGTGCTCCTAAAAGACACCAGATCTTTCTAACGGAACTCTTTGATCTTTATGAAGCCGGCAAGCTAAAACCAAGGGTGACCTCCCGTTACAGCCTCGAAGATGGCGCCAAAGCTCTGGTTGAAATCGAGACCCGGCAAGCCATGGGTAAGATTATCATTGAACCTTAAGATCCAGTAGAGACCTAGAACCGAGAAACTGATCAATGTCTGAACAACGAGTTGCACTGATCGTCGGTGCCGGAGACTATATCGGAGCCGCCATTGCCAAACGCTTTGCCAAGGGCGGTTTCACTGTTTGCCTTGGGCGGCGAAAGGGTGAAAAACTCGAGCCTCTTGTCAAAGAGATAGAAAGTGCAGGCGGCAAAGCCAAAGGCTACACTATGGATGCTCGCGATGAGGATTCCGTTATCTCAGTGTTTGCTGAGATCGAGCAATCAGTAGGACCTCTGGAGATTGTGATCTTTAACGTCGGCGGTAACGTCATGTTTCCTGTCAAGGAGACAACTTCTCGGGTCTTTCGTAAGGTCTGGGAGATGTCCTGCTTTGCTGGTTTCCTAACAGGTAGAGAAGCCGCGAGCACCATGGCGAAAAGAGGACGCGGATCCATATTCTTCACCGGAGCCACGGCCTCGGTAAAGGGGTCCAGCGGATTTTCGGCCTTCGCAGCCGGCAAACATGGATTGCGCGCACTCGCCCAATCTATGGCGCGTGAGCTGGGTCCTGAAAACATCCACGTTGCACACCTGGTCATTGATGCGGGTGTCGATACGGCATTTGTAAGGGATATCTATGCTAAAAGAGGTGTTGATATGGAGAACCTACCGCCTAACAGCCTGATGAACCCCGATTCCGTTGCGGAGGCCTATTGGATGTTGCATCACCAGACCCCTGACGCTTGGACTTTTGAACTTGATCTACGCCCTCACAGAGAGAAATGGTAATGACCCAATCGCTTCACTTTGAATTCTTGTTTGATGTTGGGAGCCCTAACTCCTATTTCGCTCACGCCGTCCTGCCCGCTATTGAAGCCAGGACGGGCATCAAAGCGATCTATACGCCTGTATTGCTTGGCGGAATTTTTAAGGCGACGAACAACCAGTCCCCTATCGCGGCCTTCAGCGACATACCGTCGAAACTGAAGTATTTCATGCGTGAGATGGAACGCTTCACCGAAAAACACGCCGTCCCCTTTCAGACCAACCCCCATTTTCCAGTGATGACATTGCATGTGATGAGGGGTGCTGTCTTTGCCCAATCGACCGACTATTTTGATCGCTATCTCGATGCGATTTTCCACCACATGTGGGTTGAGCCCAAGAAGATGGATGATCCAGATGTGATTGCTTCGGCGCTTACTCAATCAGGCCTGCCCGCCGAGGAAATCATGAAGGGAAGCCAAAAACCGGAAGTGAAACAAACACTCATCAAGAACACAGAGAATGCCGTTGAACGAGGGGTCTTCGGAGCCCCCTCATTTTTCGTTGGAGAGGAGCTTTTCTTCGGGAAAGACTCCATGCGTGACGTTGAAGAACTAATTGAAAAATCAAAGAGATAACATGAGCCAGAACAAACAGATTATCGTCAAAGAAATTCCTAAAGGCCAGCTCGGCAACGAACATTTTGAAATACAGACTGTGGTCATGCCAACACCTGGTGATGGCGAGCTGCTGATAAAAACCATTCTCATGTCGATCGATGCTGCCAACCGTGCATGGATGCAGGGAGCCACCTACCGCGAGGCCGTAAAGCCGGGCGACGTGATGCATACCTACTCAATCGGAGAAGTCATTGAGAGTAAAAGCGACAGTCACTCTGTTGGCGATATAGTAGCAGTAGAAGCCGGTTGGTCAGAGCATGTCGTCGTTAATGCAAAGCGCGCTCAAAAAATGCCGGAGATGGCTTCTCTCTCTCACTTGATCTCCGTGTTTGGTATTGCCGGTCGGACAGCCTACCACGGCCTCGTTGATGTTGGACGGCCTGTTGAAGGTGAGACCGTGCTAGTTTCCGCAGCGGCCGGTTCAGTCGGTGGCTACGTTGGACAAATCGCCAAATCACTCGGATGCAGAGCCGTTGGTATTGCTGGCGGGCCAGAGAAATGCGCTTGGGTTAAAGAAGAACTCGGTTTCGACGATTGCATTGATTACCGTGCACCTGGTTTGTTCAAGGCTATTCATGCCGCCTGCCCCGACGGCGTTGACGTCTATTTCGATAACGTCGGTGGAGAAATTCTGGAAACTGTCCTCTTTCAGATGAATGATAAGGGTCGTGTTGCTTGTTGTGGTGCCATTAGTCAGTATGACGGCAGCGCGCCTTCTGGCCCGCGCAACTTGCCAGGTATGGTAGTCGTTAAGCGTCTTCGTATGGAAGGTTTTATCGTTACTGACTTTGCGAAGGAAGCGCACCGCGCCACCAAAGAACTTCAGCAACTCGTCCAATCAGGTAAGCTCAAAATTCAAGAAGACATATTCGAAGGCTTGGAGAGAGCACCAGACGCACTGATCGGTCTGCTAGCCGGTGACAACCGAGGAAAACGCATGGTGAGAGTTGCCCCCGACCCTGCTTAGATAGAAGTGGCAGATCTTCTCTAGAAACAACAAACCCCGCACAAGGCGGGGTTTGTCATTTTCGTATACTTTAGGAGTTACTGAAGAGCAGCATCCGTAATCGCATGCGTCCAAGCACCTTCAGGCGCTGCTGTGATCACAGGATCAGAACCACCACCGAGAAGAGTTGCAACAGTACGCTCATAGTCTGCAGGATCGAGAGATCCATTGGATCCAGCTGTTAGCTTCGCAATTTCGCCCATCATGCGTCTTTGGTGTTTTTCAGTCTGTGCACCAGAGGCATCATTTTCAAGCACGATATCAGCCGCCTCGTCAGGGTTAGCTTCAGCGTATTTCCAGCCTTTCATGGAAGCGCGAACGAAGCGTACCATTTTATCCGCAAAAGCCGGGTCAGCTAGATTTTCCTCGAGGACGTACATACCATCTTCAAGAGTTGCTACACCTTGCTCTTCGTATTTGAACACGATCAAATCATCAGGCGAAAGACCTGCGTCAATGATCTGCCAATATTCATTGTAAGTCATGGTTGAAACACAATCGGCTTGGCCTTGAAGGATTGGATCTACGTTAAAGCCCTGCTTCAAAACCGTAACGCCGTCATCGCCGCCGTCGGTTGAGTGACCAAGTTGGCTCATCCAGCTTAGGAAAGGATATTCGTTACCATAGAACCAAACACCCAAAGTTTTGCCTTTGAAATCAGCTGGTGTGACGATGCCACTGTCTTTGCGGCAAGTCAGCATCATTCCAGAGCTCTTGAACGGCTGTGCGATATTGACGAGCGCAAGACCCTTCTCACGCGAAGCCAAAGCAGAAGGCATCCAATCGAGCACGACATCCGCGCCGCCGCCAGCAATAACCTGTGCTGGAGCAATATCTGGACCACCAGGTTTGATCTCGACGTCCAGGCCTTCATCAGCATAGAAGCCCTTGTCGTTTGCCACGTAATAGCCAGCGAACTGCGCCTGTGTGACCCATTTCAATTGCAATGTAACTTCGTCAGCAGCCGATGCGATGCCTGCTGAGAGCGCGATTGCTCCAGTCATAAGAGATAGACATAGTTTTTTCATTTTAACTTCCTCCGATGATGGCCGACTAGAGTGTCAGCCTCTTTGTGACGGATGCCAGAAGGTCACAGCCCTTTCTAACAATACCACGCTGCCGTAGAAGGCTGATCCCGCCAACGCAGCAACCGTGATTTCCGCCCAGACCATATCGAGCGCCAACCGCCCGACTTCAGTCGAAATACGAAAGCCCATCCCCTTTATGGGAGAGCCAAAGAATTCAGCAACAATGGCACCAATCAGCGCCAGTGTCGTACATATTTTCAAGCCGTTAAAGATAAACGGCATTGCAGCGGGCAGCCTTAGCTTAACCAGCGACTGCCAATATCCCGCGGCATAGGTCCGCATTAGATCTCGTTGCATTACCTCACTTGATTGCAATCCTTGTACAGAGTTGACCAGCATTGGGAAAAACACCATGACGACAACAACGGCTGCCTTTGAATGCCAATCAAATCCGAACCACATAACTAAGATTGGCGCCATGCCTATGATTGGCAAAGCGGCGACAAAATTTCCAACTGGCAACAACCCCTTTTGTAAGAAAGGTGATCTATCCACGGCAACCGCCGTCAAGAATGCAGCACTGCAACCAATGAAGTAACCGGACAATGCACCTTTCACGAATGTCTGCACAAAATCCACCCAAAGGATTGGCATCTTGCTGTAGAAGGCAACCGCAATGGCGGTGGGTGGTGGTAGCAGCACAGCTCTAACTTCCAGACCTCGCACGACCCCTTCCCAAATCACCAATAATGTAAGGCCAAAGATCGCCGGAACCAACAAAGCTATCCATCTGCGGTTAGGCAGTTTAGCGAGCCTGATGTTCAACCACCAGGCCGCCAACCAAACCAAAAGCACGATGATAACCAAAGTCATGCGGCCATCCCCATGCGCTTAAGTGTCAAACGTTGCATCAACCCAATTAGGCTTACAAGAACCGCTGCCAAGGCGGCCGCTGAGATCAGAGCGGACCAAATTTGAATTGTTTGTCCGTAGTAGCTCCCGGCAAGCAATCTAGCACCCAAACCTGCGACAGCGCCCGTTGGCAGTTCAGCAACGATCGCACCTATCAGCGAGGCCGCCATTGCGATCTTCAACGACGTGAAAAGGTAAGGCATAGAGTTTGGTAAGCGCAGTTTCCACAGGAGCTCAAACCGACTGGCGTTGTAAGTCTTCAGCAGATCCATTTGCATTGCGTCTGGCGAGCGAAGCCCTTTGACCATGCCAACAACAACTGGGAAGAACGACAAATACATCGAAATCGTGGCCTTCGGAATCAACCCCGACACGCCGACCGCGTTCAACACCACAATAATCATCGGCGCTATGGCCAAGATGGGTATGGTCTGACTGGCAATCACCCAGGGCATGACCGACATATCCATGGCTCGATTATGAACAATCCCTATCGCTAATAATATTCCTAAACCAGTACCGAAGATGAACCCGAGTAATGTCGTCGATAACGTGATCCAACCATGGAAAACGAGCGATCGCTTAGAGGTGATTTTTTTCATAACCACAGTCTTCCAAAGCTCCTGCGCAACTTGATGCGGCGCTGGCAGCTTGGGTTTATCTTGAGACCAGGTGTCTGAAACCAATTGTGGAAAGCTTAACTCGGCGCCTGCTCGTTTGGCCTTATCATGAGCCCAAGGTGCATTTAAAACTATCGCAAAGAGATACCACAGCAGAAAGATGGCGAGGACAACGACACCAATTGGCGACAGCTTGGCCCAGATCTCTTTCAACACCAGCGGCCTCCTCTAAACATCACTATGCCCTGCTCTCAGACCTTCTCGAACACGAGCGGCAATCTCCAAAAATTCAGGGCTGTCACGGACCTCTAGAGGACGTTCCTTCGGCAAAGTGCTTTCAATCACGTCAGTGATACGGCCAGGTCTTGGTGACATGACAACGATCTTAGTCGAAAGATAAACTGCTTCGGGGATTGAATGCGTTACAAATCCGATGGTTTTCTCAGTACGTGCCCACAAGGCTAAGAGTTGTTCGTTGAGGTGATCACGCACAATTTCGTCCAGCGCCCCAAAAGGTTCATCCATAAGCAAGATGTCGGCATCAAATGCCAGAGCGCGAGCGATGGAGGCTCTTTGTTGCATGCCACCTGAAAGCTGCCAAGGGAACTTCTTCTCAAACCCTGAAAGCTCCACTAGCTCCAACACTTGTTGGATCCGCTCTTGCTGTTGTTCCTTCGAGTAGCCCATGATTTCAAGCGGCAGTTTGACGTTCCCTGCAATTGTCCGCCAAGGATAAAGACCCGCAGATTGAAACACATAGCCATAAGCTCGTGACCTGCGGGCCTCTCCGGGAGAAACGCCATTGATGGTGATTGAACCAGCGGTTGGTTGCTCTAGATCAGCCATCACTCTTAACAAAGTCGTCTTGCCACAGCCAGATGGCCCGATGAAGGAAACGAATTCCCCCTTATCGATCGTCAAGTTCACATCCTTCAACGCATTAACGGGTCCGTCATTTGTCGAAAAGGTTAGTGAAAGATCTTTGGCTGAAACAACAATTGAAGTCATTAAACACCACTCGCAGGAATACCACTGCGTTGAACTTGGCGTGGTGCTGTAATCGCCTTCCACTGTGAAAGCGCTTTGTTTACTGCTTGATAAGGCTCACGAGAAACAAACTTGCCATGACCTGATTCTGTTTTGATCTCGTTTTCTACAATCGCGACCTTGCCTTTTGTGATTGTAAAGCGCGGCAGGCCTTTAACTTCCTTGCCTTCAAAGACATTGTAGTCAATTGCTGACTGCTGTTTGTCGGCAGTGATCGTCTTTGAACGCTCAGGATCCCAAACAACCAGATCTGCGTCTGCCCCTGCTAGGATGGCGCCCTTCTGTGGGTAGACATTCAGGATCTTAGCGATGTTCGTAGAGGTAACAGCGACGAACTCGTTCATCGTCAAACGCCCCGTGTTAACACCGTGTGTCCAGAGCATTGGCATGCGATCTTCTAGACCACCTGTCCCATTAGGAATCTTCGTAAAATCACCAACACCGTAGCGTTTTTGCTCTTTTGTAAAGGCACAGTGATCTGTTGCAACCACTTGCAATGAGCCAGATTGTAACCCAGCCCATAGAGAATCTTGGTGCTTCTTGTTGCGGAAAGGTGGACTCATGACACGACCTGCGGAATGATCCCAATCCTTATTCATATATTCACTCTCATCCAGTGTTAGATGCTGAATCAAAGGCTCACCATAAACTCGCATGCCATTCTGGCGCGCACGACGGATGGCTTCATGAGATTGCTCGCAGGAAGTATGAACCACATAGAGCGGCACACCAGCCATGTCGGCAATCATAATCGCCCGATTGGTTGCTTCGCCCTCAACCTCTGGCGGCCGTGAATAAGCGTGACCTTCCGGACCATTGTTGCCCTCAGCCATCAGTTTGGCCTGAAGCTGTGCAACAACGTCGCCATTTTCGGCGTGTACCATCGGCACCGCACCCAACTCTGCGCAGCGTTGAAACGATGAATACATCTCGTCATCGTCAACCATCAAGGCGCCTTTGTAGGCCATGAAGTGTTTAAAGGTATTTATGCCCTTTTCCCGGACCACAGCTTCCATCTCGTTGAAAACCTGCTCGCCCCACCAGGTGATCGCCATGTGGAAAGAGAAGTCACAGTTGGCGCGGGTCGATTTGTTGTCCCACATCTGGATGGCTTCGAGGAGTGATTGCCCGGGTGCCGGAAGGGCAAAATCAACCACCATCGTTGTACCGCCCGACAAGGCGGCTCTGGTGCCGCTTTCAAAGTCATCGGTGGAATAGGTGCCCATAAAGGGCATTTCTAGATGAGTGTGCGGATCGATGCCGCCAGGCATGACGTAACAACCTTGGGCATCCAGCGTTGAATCACCAGATAAATTCTGGCCGATCTCGATGATCTTTCCACCTTCAGTTTTCACATCTGCACTGTAGGTCAAATCCGCGGTAACAACTGTACCACCCTTGATTACCATCGTTGACATAATTTCTTCCCTTACACTTTAACTCACAATTTCAGCGGTTTCGACGACAGCATGAAAAAGAACCTCTGCACCAGCAGTCGACCATTCCTTGGAAATATCCTCGGCCTCATTGTGTGACAGACCATCAACACAAGGGCACATAACCATCGCCGTTGGCGCTACTGCGTTGATCCAGCAAGCATCATGGCCAGCTCCTGAGATGATGTTGCGATGACTGTAACCCAGTCTTTCTGCAGCATTCCTCACGGCTGTCACACAGCCTTCATCAAATTCTACCGGATCAAAGCCGCCTGTTTTTTCGAATTCAACTTCAAGCCCCATTTCTTCACAGATTTTTTCTGTTCCGGCCTTCATGGTCGCAACCATGTCATCAATCATCGCCAAATCTGGCGACCGGAAATCAACCGTGAATACGGCCTTGCCGGGTATAACGTTACGAGAGTTGGGATAAACTTCAATGTGCCCCGCAGCACCAACCGCGTTCGGCGCATTGTCCCAGGCGATCTTATCAACCAGTTCCAATACTCTCGCCATCGCCAAGCCAGCGTTCTTACGCATAGGCATCGGTGTAGAGCCTGTGTGGCTATCTCTGCCGGTGATGGTGACCTGGGTCCAAGAGAGCCCCTGCCCATGAGTGACAACACCGATATCCACGCCCTCTGCCTCAAGGATAGGACCTTGTTCGATATGAAGCTCAAAGAAAGCGTGCATCTTGCGATCACCGACTTTCTCTTCGCCCTTCCAACCGATGCGGTTTAGCTCGTCTTCAAACCGTTTGCCTTCTGCGTCTTCTCGGTCGTAGGCCCAATCTTGGGTGTGAGTACCTGCAAAGACCCCAGATGCCAGCATCGGCGGCGCAAATCGCGTCCCTTCCTCGTTGGTCCAGTTGGTAACCACAATCGGATGTTTAGTTTGGATAGATAGATCATTTAATGTGCGCGCGACTTCCAGCCCCGCCAACACACCCAAAATTCCATCATACCGCCCACCGGTTGGTTGTGTATCTAGGTGACTGCCGACGTACACGGGCAAAGCGCTAGGATCTGCTCCCTCTCGGCGCATGAACATGTTGCCCATCTCGTCAAGACCCATCGTTAAGCCAGCTTCTTCACACCATTTTCGGAAAAGATGCCGCCCTTCGCTGTCTTCATCTGTCAGCGTTTGCCGGTTTGATCCACCAGCAACGCCCGGGCCGATTTCTGCAATTTCATGAATTGTATCCCACAGGCGGTCGCCATTTATTCTGAGATTCTCTCCTGGTACCGCCATGGCTATTCTCCCTGTGCCTTAAAACCCTTCAGGCCACGAGGCCGTAAAGAGCGATGGTCTAGTTAGCTTTTTCTATGACAATACAGCCCGCCTGGATTTTCAAGCAAACTGCATAAATTTTTTGACCACTTGGTAAATTCCACGGTATCATAGTTAAGAAGGCAGTCAAGCCAGTTTTTGGCAGCAACAGAGCTGTGATATGAATCCGAAAAGATTGGATCTGAAAACCGTGCCCAGTAAAGAACCTCGGCGTAATACACGAATCCAACAGAGAAACCGTGAGCTCATTACGGAAGCCGCGTTGGAGGTCTTTTCTCTCTATGGCTTTAGAGGATCCACGCTGGATCAAATCGCAGAACGTTCAGGTCTATCAAAACCCAATCTGCTCTACTATTTCAAAAACAAAGAAGAAATCCACCGCCTGTTAATCGACAGATTGCTTGAAACTTGGCTCGACCCACTCAAAGAGATCAGTGCTGATGGCGAACCCGTCGAAGAAATCAGAAAATACATAAACCGTAAGCTAGAGCTCGCGAGAGACTACCCCAGGGAGTCTCGCTTGTTTGCTAATGAAATGCTTCAAGGTGCTCCCCGTATCCAAGAGGAGCTTCACGAGCTAAAAGTTTTAGTTGATGAAAAAGTAGTGCTGATAAGAGATTGGATCAAGGCCGGAAAACTTGCCGACCTCGACCCCTACCACCTCTTCTTCTCTATCTGGGCAACCACCCAACACTATGCTGACTTTGATGCACAAGTGCAGGCCGTCTTGGAGGAGGGCAGCGCTCGCGACAAACGTTTTGAAACAGCCGCCCAATTCCTCGATAAATTGTTTACAGGCGGCTTGGCACCCTAGATTCTTTTACTTCGCTCGCAGCTAGCTAGAAAGCTGTCACTTATCCGGTCCTAGCACCATCACCACCAAGGCCAAGGCCGTCACTACAGCACCTATCATCACAGAAAAACTCACCCATCCATGGCCAAGTAGCCCCTCGTAGATGATGATAAAGCAAGGGATGAGATAACCGTAAGAAAGTACTTTTGACGCCGGTAAACGTAGGGATGCAAACTGGAGTAAGAAGAAGGTTCCTGCCGTCGTAAAGACAGCCAAATAGGTAGCGGCCAACCAAACCACCAACGGCAGGCTTGTCCAATCTGTAGCGAAGATGGATGGAAAGCCGAACAACGGCACCCAGATTGCTGTGGCAATCAAAGTCATGAAAGCCGTGACAATTACGGGTTCGCCACGACTGAGCTTTCGTATCAAAGGGGCGTAGACTGCATGGGCAACACAGCCGAAGAAGAAGATCGCTTCGCCTTTTCCAATTCTGAAACCCAAAATGGCGTCTATGTCCGCGCGGAAGATGACCCAGACTGCGCCCGCGGCAGCGATCACAAGAGACAGCAAGACAACAGGCTGAGTTGTTTGGCGCAAAATTAACCAGCCAAAACCAGCGCTCATTAACGGCACCAGCGTAAAAACGGCGCCCGTCGATACTGGTTGTGCAATCTCCAGCGCCTTGAACATCATGACAAAATAGAAGGCCATGCAGAAACCAAGAATGGCGAAACGCCAGGGTGCTGCCGGGATCGTTGGTAACTTTTTGTGAAGTGCCAAATAGATGACTGTCATCACAGCAACCGCCAGTAGCAAACGAACGGAGGTAAGCGCAACTGGATCAATATGAGCAACCGCCAGATCACCAATCGAGAAAGAAAAAGCGATCAGTGCAGCAAAAGCCAAGGATGCCAGATGGCCGAGTAATTTCTGGTGCCCTTTGGCTAGAGCTTTGCTCGCTTGATCTGACATAAAACTCCCGACTGATAGACGGCTGTCAGGATGACACGAAATCTACCGAAAGGCTATGTGGCTATTCTGCCGCTGCTTTCGCCGAC
>CAJQQJ010000011.1 GCA_905480445.1 uncultured Alphaproteobacteria bacterium
CGTCTTGAAAGAGTTCAACGACGAAGTTTACGAAGCATTTGCTGAAGCTGCTGAAGAAGTGTTCGAAGAAACTCGTGATCACTCTGCACTGGCTGCAGAAATTGATGACGGTTTCCAGAAGGCACTTCGTGAAATCGGCGGTTACCAGAAGATCGCTGAAATTGCCTATTCTGTACGTCGTAACAACGCTCTCGGTATATAAGACTAAGAGCTACTTACGAACTGACGATTTAAGAGGGGCGGGGCTCAAGCTCCGCCCTTTCTTTGTTTATGAATTAATAGAAGGCTGAAAACCAATTCAGCTCATCGAACCTTTGGGAGCGGATTTTGAATTCAGGACAAAATGCTATGGCTGTAGGAACCGATCACGTCGGTCTTTTGGTACGCTTTTTCGGCTGGGGAATGCTTTTCTCTCTGGTCGTTTTCCTTGCGAACAATTACTTCGTTTTAACGGTAGATAGTTGGCCGATACAGGGTGGGACTTCTGCTCTGATATTCATCGCTGCTTTTATCGCCGCTTTTTTCTTCGCCCAAAGAACTATGCATCGCAGTCTACGAACAGATGCTTTTTACATATCAGGAATCAACACCTATCTTATCCGCGCCTGTTTTTGGGCGGTTTTGTTTATTGGTATTGCAGATATGGCAATCTCTTTTGTCCGAGTGGAAGGCTTCCTAGAGCATATATTCGGAGAAGATATGTCCAAGAAGCTAAGCAGACCACAGTTTCGCGGGCCCTACGTTCACGTTCCGCTAGCCTTTTTGGGCTTTGTCGTTGCTATGTTTACTAGAACGCTTGGCTTTACTTGGCTCGCACTTCTCATCGTTGTTGCTGAATTAGCGATTGTCATCACGCGCTTTGTCTTCTCCTATGAACAGGCCTTTATGGGCGACCTTGTGCGTTTTTGGTATGCTGCGCTCTTCCTCTTCGCTTCAGCTTATACGCTGTTGGAAGAAGGACATGTTCGAGTTGACGTGTTTTATTCGACGTTCAGAGAGACAAAAAAAGGTTTTGTTAATGCCTGGGGTGCAACTTTCTTGGGCATGTCGCTTTGTTGGACAATTTTGATTATTGGCATGGGGTCTAAATCCGCCATTATCAATTCACCGGTCATGAACTTTGAAGTCTCTCAAGTAGGCTTTGGTATGTACACCAAATACTTGATGGCAGGATTCCTTGGGGTCTTTGCAATCACTATGCTTATTCAGTTTATCAGCCAGATGTTAGATTCTGTTGCAGATTATCGAAGCGAACCAGGCAAGCGTGAAGTCGCCATGCCCGGCGCTCATTAGAATCAAGAGAAGGAATAAGAAACATGGAACTAGTCTTTCTCTGCGTACTGATCTTTCTGATGGCCTTTGCTTTGGGGTCAGGTTATCCGGTGGCTTTTGCCTTGCCAGGTTCTGCCATTTTGGCGATTGGCATAGCGGCGGGTTGTGGCTATCTCTTTGCAGGCGATACTGATGCTTACTTTGCCCATGATGGTCCGGGGCAATGGCTCTCGGCGGGGGTCACGAACCTACGAGGGATCTATTGGGAAGTCGAGCGTGACACGCTGATTGCCATTCCGCTCTTCATCTTTATGGGCATTATGCTTCAGCGCTCTAAAATCGCTGAAGATTTGCTTGTAACTATGGCACAGCTTTTTGGCCCTATTCCTGGCGGATTGGGGATCTCGGTTGTATTTGTAGGCGCCTTGTTGGCTGCGACGACCGGTATTGTCGGCGCTACTGTCGTTGCCATGGGATTGATCTCATTGCCTGCGATGTTGCGTAACAACTATTCCAAGTCGCTTGCTACGGGTACCATTGCTGCCTCCGGAACTTTGGGGCAGATTATTCCACCCTCGATCGTTCTGATTATTTTGGCTGACCAGCTCGCTTCGGCGACTGACCAAGCCAGTTCTGCTCGTAAAGCTTTGTTTAAAGACAGCACAGGCGAGCTTTCGATGCCTTCGTTCTTTGACGTGTCATCAACGTCTGCCGGTGAAATGTTCCTGGGTGCTTTTGTGCCTGGTTTGTTACTTGTCGGTCTCTACATGGCCTTCATTTTGATCTATGCGATGGTACGCCCTTCAGCAGCGCCTGCTGTTCGTCTCGGGGACGGCTTCAACAAAGACTTCTGGGTTCGTGTGTTTTCAACGCTCATCCCACCACTTGCACTGATCATCCTTGTTTTGGGTTCCATTCTGTCCGGTATTGCGACAGTGAACCAGGCCGGCGCTATTGGCGCGGCTGGTGCTTTGATCATGGCGGGTTACCGACTGAGGGAAGGCGGGGGTAGTTCTACTTATTATCCCGCTATGTTGGCGATCTTATCGCTAGTTCTTATCGCAATAACTCTTACCTACTTCGAAGTTAACGTTAA
This sequence comes from uncultured Alphaproteobacteria bacterium, assembly GCA_905480445.1. Lineage (GTDB taxonomy): Bacteria > Pseudomonadota > Alphaproteobacteria > UBA7985 > CAJQQZ01 > CAJQQZ01. The sequence continues at coordinate 2,369 of CAJQQJ010000011.1, forward strand.
GAAAATTGACGACAGTAATGACGTGCTTGGTGTCGTAATCGCGACTGTAGGTGTGGTGCTTTTGTTGGCTTCATTGGCTTGGTCTGGTTGGCGGGTCATGAAGATCGACAACACTCTGCATGAGGTGATGGTTGAAACAGCCAAAACCACATCGCTGGTCTTTATCATTCTGCTTGGGGCGGCCATGTTGACCGCTGCTTTCCGCGCCTTTGGTGGCGAAGATCTCGTTCGTGATTTCTTGAACTCCATGCCAGGTGGATTCTGGTCAAAATTCATCATCGTAATGGGTGTGATTTTTGTCCTTGGGTTCTTCTTGGACTTCATTGAGATCGCTGTTGTTGTTGTGCCGATTGTGGCACCGATCCTGTTGGCTGATCCTTCAGCAAACATCACAGCCGTGTGGTTGGGTGTTATGATTGGTCTGAACATTCAGACATCATTCCTGACACCACCATTTGGTTTCGCGCTCTTCTATTTGCGCGGCGTTGCGCCAGCCATCGTCAAAACGATTGATATGTACAAAGGTGTTGTTGCCTTCATCTCGTTGCAGCTCCTAGCCCTGCTTATCGTTGGTTATTATCCAGCGCTGGTGAACTATCTGCCGACAAGAGTTTCTTTGACGGCTGAAACAGCGCCGCCTCCTAAGAATCCTAAGCTGCAATATTGTATCGAAGAATACACACTTGAGCAGTTTGCCGAGAGTGGCGATGCTTTAAAGGCAGCAGTGGCGAAGATGGAAGCTATCGATATGTCTTATCTTCCGACCAAGCTGGTGAAGAAGATCGGCAAGTCTTACGGCGAAGTTGGTAACGCCGTGACACTTCTATCAGAGGCCAAAGCAGCGGAAGCTGTGGTCGGTGAAGCAACCGATAATTACCGGCCACTTCACCGTCAGGTTCGCCACATTCAAATGAGAATCAGGAAAATTGATGCTGAAATTAAAGATCTGAAGCGTGATGCTAGCCGATTGCGTGGAGATGAGAACCTTGTCGCTAGGACAGCGATGGAAGATCGGATCGTTCAATTGGAGTCAGAAAAGGTCGGATTAGCTGCTTCTCTGCCCGCAGACTGGGATGAGAGACACGCTGCCTTTAACGTTTTGTTGAAAGACGAATTCAGCAAGCGTTCTAAATACCGTCGTGCTGCCGACAGCTCTTATGAGCCTGTTGTTGAGTTGCAAGGCGTTGTTGGTTCATTGGACGCTTTCAATGGTTTGAATGGCAAACTTGAAGCAATGAAAGACCAAATCAACTCGGCAGAACCGGAAGCTTTGTTGGATCCTCTGCGATCCCTTAGCAAAGAGTTTGGTGCTCTTGGTGGTGCCGACGACATAAAGAAGGCTGTTTCAAAAGCCCGTAAAGCTTTGAAATCCAAGACACCAGATCCTGACAAGGCACTTGGCCAAATGGATAAAGCCATCGTTGCTTACCAAAGTCAGATTGACTGGCGGCAAAAGGCAGCAAATGACTTGGCTCCTGAGCTCTCTGCTTATGAAACGCAGCTACGCCAAACGGTTGGTATTAGAACACAGAGAAAGTTGACAAGAGATCAGGCTCTCTACGTCGCTTCTTGCAGTTCAGGTCATACTGATATTTCTTTGAACTTCTAAGAAAAACAAAGACTTATCACGATTTGTTTTGAAAGGGCCTCTTCCGGCGATGGGAGAGGCCCCTTTGCTGTCTTGCGCAAACAGGAAATGGCCGCTAGAGAGGAATTAGTTCGATCTTTATAGGCTGGTTCCCGATGAAAACTCATGTCAAAGTGGCCGTCATTGGCGGTGGTGTTGTAGGCTGTTCAGTTCTTTACCATTTGACCAAGCTTGGGTGGAAAGATGTCGTTTTGCTGGAGAGGTCGGAGCTGACCTCTGGATCGACTTGGCATGCTGCAGGCGGGTTTCATACCCTAAATGCAGACACGAACATGGCGGCGCTACAGGGTTATACAATCAACCTCTACAAAGAGCTTGAGGAGATCTCTGGCATGTCCTGCGGGCTGCATCATGTAGGTGGCTTGACTTTAGCGAGCACGCCGGAACGCATGGATTTCTTGAAGGCCGAACGCGCCAAACATCGCTACATGGGGCTTCAAACCGAAATCGTAGGCCCTGATGAAATTCCGGCTATTTCTCCCATTACCAATACAGATGGAGTTCTGGGGGCGCTCTACGATCCACTCGATGGCCACCTTGATCCTTCGGGAACGACGCATGCCTATGCCAAAGCCGCGCGAATGCAGGGCGCAGAAGTCTACCTCCACACCAAAGTCGTTGAGACAAATCCAACTGCCGATGGTGGCTGGGAGATTGTCACTGACAAAGGTACGATCTTCGCTGAACATTTGGTAAATGCCGCCGGGCTTTGGGCGAGAGAAGTAGGCGCAATGGCAGGTATTTTCTTGCCCCTGCATCCCATGGAACATCAATACTTGGTGACTGAGGACATGCCAGAGGTTTATGAACGTGATACCGAATTGCCTCACTGTATGGACCCAGAAGGTGAATCCTATTTACGTCAAGAGGGTCGGGGACTTGTTATTGGCTTTTACGAGCAAGCCTGTGATCCTTGGTCAGTTGATGGGACACCTTGGGACTTTGGTCATGAGCTACTCAATGACAATTTAGATCGCATCGGTGATTCCCTCGATATTGCTTACAAACGCTATCCCGTTTTAGAGCGCGCAGGAATCAAGCGCATCATCAACGGACCTTTCACCTTCGCGACCGACGGCAATCCATTGGTCGGACCTGTACCCGGACTAAGGAACTACTGGTCAGCCTGCGCTGTCATGGCCGGTTTCTCTCAAGGCGGCGGCGTTGGCTTGACCCTAGCTGAATGGATGATCGAAGGTGAACCATCGCGTGATGTCTTTGCTATGGATGTCGCTCGCTTCGGAACCTACTGCACAAAACCCTACACGCGGATCAAGGTGACAGAAAACTATCAACGTCGTTTTTCTGTTTCTTATCCCAATGAAGAGTTACCAGCGGGCCGCCCACTAGATACAACTCCGGCTTACTCAATTTGGGACGGGCGGCGTGCTGTCTTTGGCCAGGGTTTTGGAATGGAACACGTGAACTACTTCGCTCTTGAAGATGAACCACGGTTCGAGACACCGTCGTTCAACCGATCAAACGCTTTCCAGGCAGTTGGTGAAGAGTGCCGGGCTGTTCGAACAGGTGTAGGCCTCAACGAGGTCCACAACTTTTCAAAGTTTGAGGTCCAAGGTATCGGCGCTGAAGCTTGGCTGGATATCATCATGGCCGGTCGCATTCCGAAGAAGGTAGGCCGCATGTCTTTGACGCCGATGCTTAGTCCAAAGGGTAAGTTGATCGGTGATTTCACGGTTTCAAGATTAGGTGAAGAGCTGTTCCAGGTAGCGGCCTCTTACGGTTCTCAAGCCTTCCAGATGCGTTGGTTTGAGCAAAACCTTCCTGAGAGCGGAGTAACTGTAACCAACATTTCGAAAGATCGGATTGGCTTCCAGATTGCAGGCCCAAAGTCTCGAGAACTCCTTTCACGTGTGACAACAGCCGACGTGTCTCATGAGGCTTTCAAGTTCATGGCTGTCCGAGAGTTGCAGATTGGAAACTTGGACGCAATCGTTCAACGCGTCTCCTATACAGGGGATCTTGGTTACGAGATCTATGTTCCTGTTTGTCATCAAACAGCACTTTATCATATCCTTGTGGATGCTGGTGAAGACTTAGGGCTCCGTCCATTTGGTATGCGTGCGATGATGTCGTTGCGCCTAGAGAAATCTTTTGGATCTTGGCAACGTGAGTTCCGACCTGATTTTATGCCGGCAGAAACCGGTATGGATCGCTTTATGTCTTACAACAAGCCAGCCGACTTCATCGGTAAACAGGCCGCATTAGCCGAGAAGGCAGCTGGGCCAACGCGCAAACTTTGCACTTTTGTCGTCGACGCGGATGATACGGATGTCTGGGCAGATGAACCAATCTGGCACGATGGCGAAGTTGTTGGATTTGTCACCTCTGGCGGCTATGCACACTTCACTGAGAAATCAGTAGCGATCGGTTTCTTACCGGTGGAACTCATCACACCAGACCGCGAAGTCGAAATTGAGATCTTGGGCGAAATGAAAAAGGCTGTCATGATCACTGAGCCGTTGTTTGATCCAACTTCTGAACGAATGAGAAATTAGCAAAGGAGTATTTCCTGTGGATAGTTTCTCTTTGTTGTTGAATTTTGGTTTAAGTTTGAACTAAGACTTCGGCAACAAGAAGTAGAAGCGCGAGAATAACATGCATAAGATTTTGACAGGCTTTGCCTGCGTACTAACACTTGTCCTTCTTTCTTCATGTGGAGGAGGGCAAGAGCCTGAGCACGGTTTCCAACGAAATGGCAGTTACGTCCTGTTCCCAGCTGAACAGAAGCTATCCTGTTCAGCGTTGAAAGACCGAATTCACCTAGGCATTGATAACGTCGTTAAACTTCGGGTTAAGGCTCAGCAGATGCAAGCCGTTTCAATAGGTCTGGCTATTGCTTCAGTCGCTCTATCGGGGGGAAGTGGCTTCAGCTACCGAAATCTTAGTGCTGCGGATCAAGCCGCTATGAACAAAGAGCGAGCAAAAGTAGACGCTTATAATAGTGCCAGAGGCGGAAAAGGTTGTAGCAGCATTAACGTCGACAAATTGATTGATTCGAAGATGCCAAAGTTTAAGGCACCGAAGAAAAAAGATGCGCGGTAAAAAGCAATGAAAAATCCCTATTTGGTTCTGTTTGCCCTTTTTGCATTTAGCACCCTTGCTGCTTGTGTCAGTGACGAAGCTGCTAAAGGGAATGGCGCCTCTGTTGAAACTTCGACCTCCAAATCCCTAAGTCCAGAAACTCGAGCACGATATCTACGATTGTGGAATCAGCCCGGAATTTCTTCGAAGTCTGTCACTTGGCCCAGCGATGGCGCTGGGCAGTACACTTCCTCAAGCTTGTTCCTTACAGGCTTGAACGCCAAACTACCGGCGTCGATTGCGTCATCCTTCAGTAGCGATCCCATAGTCCGCAAAGTAGTGGCAGGTGTTTACCAAAAAACGATTCTGAAAGGTATGGATACCGACCTTGGGAAAAAGTACCTTAACACTTCTTTCGGACGTCGTGAATTGAGGTCAACTTACCTATTTGAGTTGGCCAAGAAATGCCATGGAGTTGTTCCGAAAGAGCAGAAGCGTGCCTTCTTAGCCTTTTACGAAACAGGCAAGAACGCGCCGGGACGTTACAAATGTGAAAAGGATAGCCAGTATTCTGAGAAGGCTATGCGCTAAGAGAAAACTATAATAAGCTCCAATGGTGATATCATCTAAGGGAGCCTACAGAGTGAAAGTGTTTGTGACTGGTGGGACAGGAAGTATTGGGCTTCCTGTTGTTCAGAATTTACTTTCTCACGGATACGAAGTCTTAGCGCTGGCGCGGTCTGAACGTTCTGTTCGCTTACTCAAGAAAGCTGGTGCCGTGGTTATCGACGGGGATCTGAGAAGGCCAAAAGATTGGCTCGCTCAGATTGGCGAAATCGACGTGATCGTACATTTGGGGCTTGAATTCTCTCCTGAAGACGGCGAAATCGACAAAGGATTTTTGTCCGCCTTGATAGAGTCTCGATCCGGACAAAAACCACTGCGTTTTATTATGACAGGTGGCTGCTGGATCTATGGAAACACAGGTGATCACAAGGCTCAAGAAGGAGAAGGCTTCGATGAGTCTGAGGCCTGGGATTGGTGGGCGCAATCCTTAGAACTTGCGAATTCTGCACTGGAGTTAGAAACGATTGTCATTCATCCTGCAATGGTTTGGAGCAAAGACGGTAATTGTTTCGGAATGTTGGACGACATTCGATCCGGTGGGCCGGTTCGGGTGCACGAAAACGCGGATCACAGATGGACTTTGGTGAACGACGAAGATCTCTCAGATCTTTATCGACTGGTGCTTGAGCAAGGGCAACCTGGCGAAGAATACAACGCCGCCGGAGAGGAAGGCGTTTGCTTAGGCGACCTAGCTCGCGAACTCTGTAAAAATCACAACCACCACTCTTGGCTCGATGTTGTCGCTATTGCCGACACTGTAAGAGAGCAGGGTGAATGGGCAGAGGGTTTTGGTCTTGATCAACAAATGTCGAGCGAGAAAGCACGACGTGAATTAGGATGGAAACCAAAATACTGCGATATCTCAAGCTTCTTCTCGTCAAGACATGAGTAAAAGAATCGCGTTCATCGGTTTGGGTCTGATGGGCACGCCCATGGCCTCCAACTTGGTGGCGGCTGGATATAGAGTTAAAGGATACGATCCAACAGGGGTGTATCCAAAGAATGTAACTCCATGTGAAAGTACTAGACTTGCCGTTCAAGACGCCGACATGGTCATTCTCATGGTGCCGGACGGAAAGATTGTACGTGACGTATTGCTAGGCGAAGATGGGCCTGCCCCATTCATAGATGCAAATAGCTTGATTGTCGACATGAGCTCGTCACACCCAACTGGAACGAAAGAACTGGGGACAATCTTGCGAGACAGGGGTTTGGCTTTCATTGACGCCCCAGTTTCTGGCGGTGTGAAGAAAGCTGAAGCTGGGAACCTGGCGATCATGGTTGGCGGAGATACAGCGAACTTCGAGAGAGTAAAACCGATGCTCGAAATACTGGGAGAGCAGATCTTTCATGTCGGTGACTTGGGAGCTGGGCACGCCACTAAAGCGCTGAACAATCTACTTTCAGCCGTTGGTCTAATCGCCAGTATGGAAGTGGTCGCTGCCGCTCAGAAATCCGGGATAGATCCCCGAAAGTTTTTAGAAGTGATCAACGCCTCTACGGGGCGAAACAACACGACCGAAATAAAGATGGAACCTCACGTATTGAACAGAGCTTTCGCTTCGGGTTTTGGCTTGTCACTGATGGTCAAGGACATCACAACTGCAATGGATTATGCCCAAAGTTTTGGGATGGATATGTCGGCCTGCAAAGAGGCGGTCAAAATAGCAGTTGAGGCCGACGCGGAACTATCATCTGGGGCTGATCATACTGAGGTCGCAAAGCTTGTAGAGAACAAAGCTGGTCTAAAGCTTGGAAAGCCTTAAGCGCAGAACTTCTTCACTTCCTGCCGTGCTTCTTCTAGCCTTTGAGTTAAAATTTCTGGGTCTGTTCCGTGGTAGACATCGTAAAGGAATTTGATCGTGACTTCTGGAAAGTTGCAGTAACCAAAAACGCCGACGCGCAGTTGTGTATCAAAAGCTGTGTCGTAACCACGCTTGGCCAATTGAGCCTTGCTCGCACCTGCGGAGGTTAGTACCAAAACTTTTCGTGGTGTGAGTGGGCTCAGGTCTGGCTTGGCAGGGTCTAACCAGGCCCAACCATAGGCGATCACGCGATCAATCCAACCTTTGAGGATTGCTGGCATTGACCACCACCAGTAAGGAAAAATGAAAACGATCGCATCTGACCATTCAACGCGTTTTTGTTCTTTGATGATTTCTTCTGGCATAGCCTTACCGTCAAACTGAGCGAAGTCTGCTGTCACCATGGCGGGCTGAAAGCCTTCGGCGTAGAGATCCGCGACTTTAACACTGTGGCCAGCAGCTTCCAATTCTTCGCGTGCTGCGGCCAATACAGAGTGGTTGTAGGATCCTTTAGTCGGGTGTGCGAAAACGATCAGTACATTCATCAGGGCTACTCCGCTGCCTTCTTTGTTACACCTTGTTCAAACCGCTCGAGCAATGCCGTTCTTACAATTTTGGCCTGTTCGATTGAGGCATCTTTAATGTGGCCATACCCGCGAATAGTTTGCGGCAATTGTGCAATCTCGACAGCAGTTGGTAGGTTCTCCACCGTCAATTTAGAGATCAGAAGGTCGAGACCTTTGTCGTAATTCTCAATAAGTTGGCGTTCCGTCTTTCGCTCTTTTGTGTAGCCAAAGAGATCGAATGCTGTGCCGCGCAGGCCCTTCATTTTTGCCAGTGTTTTGAACAAAGGCATGACCCATGCTCCATACTCACTCTTTTTGGGCTCACCAGTCGATGGATTTTTCTTAGCAAAGAGAGGTGGGGCAAGATTGAACTTCAGTTTGTAGTCACCTGAGAATTGACTCTTCAATTGTTCGTGGAAAGCATCTGAGCTGTGT
>CAJQQJ010000012.1 GCA_905480445.1 uncultured Alphaproteobacteria bacterium
CCCTGGTTTCATCAACATGACCCTCAACAAAGATTTCTGGGCATCCCAAGTTGGTGCGATTTTGAGCCAAGGTCGGGACTATGGTAATTCAACAATCGGCGCCAATGCCAAGATTAATGTTGAATATGTCTCCGCCAACCCAACTGGCCCGCTTCATATCGCCCACGCGCGCGGTGCCGTTATCGGTGACGCTCTGGCAAACTTGCTTGCGAAGGCTGGCTACGACGTCACGAAAGAATACTACATCAATGACGCCGGTTCTCAGATCGACACGCTAGCTCGGTCTTCTTACCTGCGTTACCGAGAAGCCTTTGGCGAAGAGATCACAATTCCCGAAGGTTTCTACCCTGGTGATTATTTGGTTGCTGTTGGCGAGAACCTAAAAGCCAGAGACGGTGACAAGTGGATGAATGCGGAGGAGGCCGACTGGCTGCCAGTTGTGCGAGATTTTGCTTCTGACGCAATGGTGGTAAAAATCAAAGAAGATCTGGCGCAGCTCGACATTGTTCAGACTTTCAGTTCGGAAAAGGCACTGGTTAAAAGCGGTGCAGTAGAACGTGCATTCAAAATGATGGATGAAAAAGGTGTCATGTATCGCGGTGTCTTGGAGCCACCGAAAGGTAAGGCGCCAGAAGATTGGGAACCTAGAGAGCAGTGGCTCTTTAAGGCAACAGATTTTGGCGATGATGTTGACAGGCCTGTTCAGAAATCAGATGGCAGCTGGACTTACTTTGCCAACGACGTGGCCTACCACTTTGATAAGCATGAACGGGGTTTCGTTGAGATGGTCGACATCTTCGGGGTTGACCATGGTGGCTATGTCAAGCGGATGAAAGCAGCTGTCCAAGCGATAACTTCCGTCGAAGGCAGTCTAGATATTCTGCTCTGTAACCTGGTCAAACTGAGCAGGGGTGGTGAACAGGTAAAGATGTCGAAAAGGTCCGGAAACTTCATCACACTGAGAGAAGTCGTTGAAGAAGTCGGAAAAGACATTGTTCGCTTTTTGATGTTAACGAGAAAACCTGATGCGCCTTTAGATTTCGATTTAGACCTAGTGATACAGTCATCACCCGACAATCCGGTGTGGTATTTGCATTATGCAAATGCAAGAATAGAAGCATTATTCAAAATGACTCGAGATTTATTGCCTGATCTTGAAATAAATGATAAAGATTTACTTGGTGCAGACCTAGGATTACTTGGCGAATCTGAAGAATTGAACCTCATAAAGCAACTAACGGCTTGGCCAAGAGTTGTAGAGAGTTCGGCAAAGGCCAGGGAACCCCATAGAATTGCATTTTATTTGAATGACGTGTCCGCCGCTTTCCAACGCTGGTACAGCACAGGAAATAAGAACGCAGCACTTAGGGTCGTTGTTCAAGGGGACAAAGATTTAACAACAGCGCGTTTGGCCCTAGCCAAAGCGACAGCTCATGTGATTGCATCGGGCTTAGCTATTATGGGGGTCGAGCCGCTCAAGGAGATGCGTTAATGCATTTTAACAGAACACCCGGGGCAAATTACGGCCCTAAAGATCGGGAGTTCCTAGAGAGAGAAAATCAGACAGCCACTGTTCAAGAGGCTGATTCCATCGGTGATCATTCTATCACTGACAGTGTTTCTCACGACGGTTCTCAAAGCGGTTCTCATTTTCAGGATCCTATTGCAACCTTCTGGCAAAATCTTGACCAGCTAGGTGAAGCCAGTCCGCGTATTGCTGAAGAATTTCAAAAGGCCCTAAACGAGGCCTCCAATCCTACGGTGAATAGCAGAACAAGCCTTGACCCTGGTCAACCTGTGCCTTCCAATCGCTACCACGGTCGCGGTTTTGACGGCGCTTCAGTCAGCGAGCCAATAGCTCAAATGACAGACCCGGATTGGGACGATCATCTTTCTGTTTCGGCAGAAGAAGCAAACAAGCCCTTGGACTTCAATGGGAATTCAAACCTCATAGGCCAGCATGATTTGCATTCACCTTTTACCACTGAACAAGATGATCTGCCGCTGCATTCTTTTGCAGAAGGTGAGAAGCGGCGCAGCCGATCAAGATTGCCGATCGCATGGAAAACTTACAGAGTCCCGGTGTTTTTAGCGACGGCTTGTGTCGCCCTACTGACCGGCGCTAGCTATGCCGCTATTGAATTTTCTAAGCCAGTTTCTGTTGCTCAGAATTCAATTCCGCTGATTAAGGTTTCAGAAATCGCGGAGCGTTCTAGACCCGACGTTGCTGGTGGAATTACCGTTCCAGACCAAGACAAGCTTGTTCTTAACGGACTAGCCGCAGCACCACTCGAAGACCGACTTATGCCTGCACCTGAGTTACCAACAGCTGTTACTGCAACGACCGCTAGTTGGACGATTGATAACGGCAGCCTGAGCATTGAAGGACTAGCCGCTGCACCTGTTAACTTTGACGGTGACCGGCCTATCATTATCGACGAAACGGTTGTTCAAGAAGCCCCTGAAACACCACGTTTGTTTGGTGAAGCCGCTAACTCTTACGATCCGGCAGCAATCAGACTTGATGGCTCAGTCGCAAGCAACGACCCTACTGTTCAGCTCGTGCAGTTAGATACAGGAACGCAGAGTGATGCGCCAGCCGTAGAGGTGCCCAGCACACCGCAAGCACCAGCGCTTTTGCCTAATCAGGTACTCAGTCCCTATGGCGTACAAACGGCTTCGTTCAGAAAGCCTGAGAGCGCCAAAGCGGAGTGGAAACGCTTGCAACGTAAGCACCCAGATCTACTTGGTGACATGGTGTTGCGTGTACAACGCGCTGAGCTTAGCAGTGGTGTTTGGTTCAGACTGCAAGCAGGGCCGATCCCGAACAAAATCACGGCCCTAGATCTTTGCGCGCAGCTTCTCAGTCGCGGAGAGAAGTACTGCATTCCAGTGAAGAAATAGATCTTCAAAACAGATCTTCACATACATCTTAATTGAACTATCGAGTTAGGCGGGCTATTGGGTCCGCCTAATTTCTTTTTGAGAGCATTTCTAACAGAGAGTTTTCCTGATGCCTGACTTGCTTCAAATCGCTGAGCGCCTTTCCATTTGGGCACTGCCGATCCTTATCGCTATTACCTTCCACGAAGCGGCTCATGCCTGGGCTGCCCACAAACTAGGGGATGATACCGCGCACAGGATGGGACGGGTCAGCTTCAATCCTTTGGTGCATATTGATCCGCTGGGAACAATCGTATTTCCACTTCTCTGCGTTTTGATGCCAGGCGGTTTTCTCTTCGGTTGGGCAAAACCTGTCCCTGTTTTCTTCGGAGGTTTACGAAACCCAAAGCGTGACATGGTGTTGGTGGCCGCCGCTGGTCCACTGGTGAATTTCGCATTGGCGGTTGTCGCAGCTATAGGTTTGAATATTTTCAGCCGCTTCACCGATTCGTCGATTGCAACCTGGTTGGTCAGTATGTTTGAGGCCGCAATCATCTTCAATTTGGTGCTTGCCTTCTTTAATTTGATTCCGATTCCTCCCCTGGACGGCGGTCGAATAGCGGTTGGCTTGCTCCCAATGTCTCTCGCTAAACCATTGGCAAGATTGGAAAAATACGGTTTCATGATTATCATTGGCTGTTTCTTGATATTGCCTATGTTGCTAGAGCCCGCTGGTATTAACTTCTCTCTTTTTGATTGGTTGGTTTTGAAGCCCCTTAACTTCGTGCTACCTTTCTTTGAATTTATAGTGGGTATTTAGCTCACCCTTACTGACGACAACCTATTGGACAGGTCAAAGATCGTGGCAGATCAAGACACAACAGACGTTTGGTCTGAAGACCAGAGCTTTCTCGAATTTGACGAGGACCGTGAACGCCTAGAGCTTCAGCTTGATGGCTTTGAAGGGCCCATCGATCTGCTGTTGAGTTTGGCGCGCGATAAGAAGATTGACCTCGTACAGATATCCATCCTGGAATTGGTTGAGCAGTATTTAGTTTTTGTCAAAAAAGCACAACGGATTAATCTAGAGCTCGCAGCTGACTATCTCGTGATGGCTGCCTGGTTGGCCTACCTGAAATCCAGACTTCTCATTCCCACCCCCAAAAGTGAAGACGAGCCCAGTGGCGCTGAAATGGCAGCCGAGCTGGCCTTCCAATTGCGCCGCTTGCAGGCGATGCGCGAAGCAAGCGCTAAGTTGGTGGACCGTGCGCAATTGGGCACGCACTTCTTTGAGAGGGGCGAGCCGCAAGAAATTGAAGTCGTTAGGAACTCCGAGCTCAATTGTAATCTCTTTGATTTGTTACAGGCTTACGGCCGTCAACAGCGCCGAACAGAGCAAGTCGCTTTGCCTTTCGAAAGAGCTGAGATTTTCACCTATGAAGCGGCTCTTGAAAAACTGCGTTCTTTTTCTTCGAAAATTCCGGACTGGGCTGTTCTCTCTGATTTCATGCCAACGGACCTCAGAGGTGTGATGCAGCAGAAATCAGCCAAGGCCTCATTCTTTGTCGCCTCGTTGGAAATGGTCAGAACGGGCCAGCTTGATTTGAGGCAAGACGAGCTGTTTGGTCCGATTTTTATTCGGGACAGTCAAACGAAACGCGAAGTACAGTGAGCACAAAATGATGACGATGAGCCACTTTGACAAAATTAGATTACTAGAAGCTCTGTTGTTTGCGAGCGATAGCCCCGTCACGACCAAGGACTTGTCCTATCATATGCCGGATGGGACCGATACTGATGCGCTGTTGCAAGAGTTGTCAGAACTCTATTCGAACCGGGGCGTTAACCTTCTAAAGATTGAAAAAGCCTGGGCATTTAGAACGGCTGCTGACTTAGCTAACGACCTAAAAATAGAAAAAACGGTTCGCCAGAAACTGTCAAGAGCGGGCCTCGAGACCCTGTCCATCATTGCCTATCATCAGCCAGTGACACGCCCTGAAATCGAAGAAATCCGTGGTGTTCACATATCTAGAGGCACGATCGATACTTTGTTAGAGCTTGGTTGGATCGAGTTGAAAGGACATCGCCAAGTCCCTGGACGCCCTTCTACCTGGGGCACTACGCTCGCTTTTCTTGATCATTTCGGTCTTGAATCAGTGAAAGATTTGCCTGGCGTTGAGGAACTGAAAGCCTCAGGTCTCCTGGATAGCCGTGCATCCTTGGCCAGTGAAGCGATGGGGGCTTCCTCAATGGAAGTCGAGCAGCAAGGGCCGTTGGACTCAGAAGAAGGCGAAGCAGGGGTTGAGGTGAACACCTCCATTGACCATATCGAAGCTGAAGACAGCATTCCGATGGAAGACCAGATTGAAAACACTGATGCCTGAAGCAGCCTTAGAATTGGTTGACGTTCGCCTTGCCTACAAAGGCTTTGCGGCCCTCGATGGCATGAGTTTGCGATTGGAACCAGGCGAGGTTGTCTGCCTGCTGGGACCCTCCGGCTGTGGTAAAACAACGACTCTTAGAATGTCAGCAGGTCTTGAACAGCCTGAAAGTGGCCAGGTCAAGATCGATGGCAAGGTTGTCACTGATTCGAAGACCTTTTTGCCGCCTGAAAAACGCAACGTCGCCTTTATGTTTCAGGACTACGCTCTTTTCCCTCATTTGACAGTTCTGAAGAACGTGGCCTTTGGCTTGCGTAAACTGCCCAAAGCCGAACGTTTGCCAGCCGCTCAAGCCGCAATCGACCGTGTGTCTATGACGGGCTATGAGGATCACTTTCCACATATGCTTTCAGGCGGCCAACAGCAGCGCGTGGCACTTGCCAGGGCACTGGTGACTAAACCTAAGCTCTTGTTGCTTGACGAGCCTTTCTCTGGACTGGATATCTCGCTGAGAGCTGAAATGC
>CAJQQJ010000013.1 GCA_905480445.1 uncultured Alphaproteobacteria bacterium
CAGCGGCCTTTCTAAACAACAACCGTAACAAGCGCTCTTTGGCCCTCAATCTGAAAGATCCAAAGGGTGTTGAAATCCTTAAAGATCTCGCTAAAGAATCTGATGTGATCATCCAGAACTTTCGACCAGGTGTTATGGATCGATTAGGGATCGGCGAAGATGCCATCCGTGAGGTCGCCCCAAGCATAATCTATGTATCGATCTCAGGATTCGGCGAGACGGGGCCTTACAAAGATAAGCCTGTCTACGATCCTTTGATACAGGCTGTTTCCGGCCTGGCCTCCATCCAGGGTGGCTCAGACGATGCTCGGCCACGTCTTGTGCGCACGATCGTCCCTGACAAGTTGACGGGCTATGCGACTTCACAAGCGATCTGCGCAGCGCTCTATTCGCGGACTAAGACAGGCGAGGGGCAGCATATAAAAATCTCAATGCTGGACACTCTTATCGGCTTCCTTTGGGGCTCTGATATGGGCGGGCATACCTTTGTTGGCAATGAGCTCGAGAAAGAGAACGCTCAGTCTTTCATTGATTTGATCTATGAGACTAAAGACGGTTACATTTCTGTCGCCGTGCAATCGGATAAGGAATGGAAGAATCTCTGTGCTGCGTTCGAGAAGCCAGAGTGGCTAACGGACCCTCAGTTTTTGACGGCAAAACTCAGAACGAAAAACATCGATCATCGCCTAAATCTTACGCAAGAAGTTCTGAAAACAAACACCAAAGGTTTCTGGCTAGAAAAGCTTGAAGCCGCAGACGTTCCCTGTGCTCCGGTTCTCTATCGTAAGGAAATGATCCACCATCCACAGGTCGAGGCTAACGAAACTCTCATGCTTTCAGACCATCCGATAGCTGGGCCTTTGCGACAGGCACGTCCGGCTCCCAGGTTTTCGAAAACGCCAACGGAACTTCGTCGTGGCGCTCCAGCGTTGGGGCAACATACGGCTGAGGTTCTTGCTGAGGCGGGTGTTAGTGAAGAGCAACTCACCAAATTGGTAGCAGCAGGTGTTGTTTCGTTGGGAGAAGAGAAATGAGTAAGCCAATTGATCTCTACTATTGGCCAACGCCCAACGGTTGGAAGGTCTCAATTCTGCTAGAGGAGCTCAATCTTCCTTACAAGCTGATCCCAGTTAACATCGGTAAAGGTGAGCAATTCAAGCCTGAATTTCTAGCAATGAACCCTAATCACCGGATGCCTGTTATTGTGGATCATGAGGTGGTCGGCGATCCTGTCTCAATTTTTGAGTCCGGCGCGATCATGTACTATCTCGCTGAAAAGCATGGGAAATTTATGTCCGCCGATCCGATAGAGCGTAAAGAAACATTGGAATGGCTGTTCTGGCAGGTTGGCGGGCTTGGCCCAATGGCCGGGCAACACAGCCACTTCTGGAACTATGCACCTAATGACGAAAAAGACGGCTATGCCGCTGCACGCTACCGCAACGAATACCAGCGCTGTATCGGCGTTTTGGAACGCAGGTTAGCAGGCAGGGACTATCTCGTCGGTGGGCGATACTCTATCGCAGATATGATCTCTTGGCCTTGGGTTCTGATTGCAAAGGCAATGGGAGTTCCTTTGGATGATTACCCGCTTGTCTCTGCCTGGCGGCAACGCATCAAAGAGCGGCCTGCTGTTCAACGAGGGGTTGCCCTGGGCAAAGAAGATCGCCGCACCGCACCGCCATCAGACGAAGAGCGGAAAATCCTCTTTCAACAAAAGTGAGTCTGTAATGACTTTGAAAGCAGAACTCTATTGGTCTTTTCGCAGTCCTTATTGTTATTTGGGTACAGCACAGTATCGCGAGACTGTAGAGACCTACGATCTAGAAATCGAGGTAAAAGTCGATTATCCGATCGCCATACGTAATCCCAATTTCTTTGAAAAGGTGAACCCACTGTGGATCCCTTATTTGATCAAAGATTGCCTGCGTATTGCGGAATTTCGAGGTATGCCCTTTTCTTTGCCGTCGCCAGATCCTATCGTTCAGAATTTACAGACGAGAGAGATAGCAGAGGATCAGCCCTATATCACAGACATTACGCGCCTGGGCATTGAGGCCGCTAAAGAAGGCCGAGGCTTGGCGTTTCTTGATGAGGTATCAAAGATGATTTGGGGTGGGATAAAGAACTGGCAACTTGATGACCAGCTGGCACCAGCCACGAAGAGAGCGGGCTTGGATCTTAACTCTATGAGAGCCTCGATCAAAGGCAATGAGCAGAACTACGACGCTAAGATAGCGCAAAACCAAGCGGACCTAGAAATGGCCGGTCACTGGGGCGTGCCTTGTCTTATTGTTGATGGCGAGCCTTTCCACGGTCAGGATCGCATAGATTTAGCTGTTTGGAGGATGAAGCAGAAGGGCTTGAAGCACCGGCGTTAAAACCGGTGCTTATGTCATTGTTAGAACTGTCCGGGTCTGCCAACGGGAAAGTCTTGGTAGGTTTTCCTGAAGGGTTCATTCACCAAAGAATAATGCCACCACTCTTTGCTGTAGTTTTTGAAACCTTCTGCCGTCATCAATTCCTTGAGCAGTAGGCGGTTCTGTCTAGCTTCCGCGGAAACATGTGGACTTTCTGTAGCACTCCAGACATCCAAACAATCGAACCTAGTCCCCATTTCCACAGCACCGATCTCGTTCGGGAGAACAGGATTGTTGTGACAGGGGCGGCCGTTGTTTTCGATTGCATGTAGCTCTTGGTCACTTTGCGTCTGGCGGCCAATAAGTGTCAGGTCAACCGTGCTGCCTCGGGAATGGCCTGACTTGTGGGCTATGTAACCTCTTTTAAACAACAAGGCCTTGTCTTCACGCGGATAAAACTGCGCCCTGGTTTTGAGGTCATGCTGATCCTTTGCCCACCTAACAAAGTGAGCAACTGCCTTCTTAGGGCGGTAACAATCATGTACCTTGAGGCTAAAGCCTCGTTGACGCGCTCTGACTTGGACACGCTGTAGCGCGCCAGCTGCACGTTTGGTCAGAATACACTCAGGTGCTTCATAACCATCAACATGTGTGCCCAAAAAGTTGAAATCACCAAAGTAACGCATGTCTTGTTTGATACTAGGATCAACAACCGAAAGATGGGTGAACCACTTACCCAAGTCTTCCGCTGTCGTTGAGCTCACAAAGATTGTGAAACTTGCAGCCACGAGGGCAAAGGATCTTAGAAAAAAACTACACACGGTCTATGTTACTTTCTTGGAATGTCCCTTCAGGCTCGTTGCAAAAACAACAAATGAACCTGAAGGGACTAACGGCTTACTGACAGGCCTGTTTACTTGCAGGCGACACGCCCAGTTGACATGCTAATCAGATAGCGCGAAGCAACCCATCCGGTTGAGCCGCCCCATTCGACATGTACCCAGCCAACAGAATTTGCTCGGCAAATACTTTCGTCCGCTGTTACATGAGTGCCGTCCCAAACGATACGATCAACGATTGAAGAGCTGGCTGTTGCACGGCTTCGCATGTTGAGTGTGTCGTTCGAAGCAACGTTTCGAACCTGAAATAGGCTCTTGCCACGCGAATTATTGACAACAGCTTTTTTGCGAACGCAGAGACCTTTCGAATTCAGGTACTCGCCCGATGGACAACTGCAAAAGTTGTAACTTGAATTTTCAACATCGACAATCATTACACCGATGGTTTGGTTGTTGCTCGATTTTCTTAAGCGCGTACCGAACTCACGGTTTGCTGCCGCTATTGCGGCTGTGGTTTTCTTGCCCCAAACACCGTCTGCTCGACCGATCCGACAGCCTAAGTTTTTGAGTGATTCTTGCAGCATTACTGTCAAATCGTGTCGATTATCGACGCAATAAGAGCCATCCCAATAACCATAACAGTTACCCGAGTTGCTGCCGGAGTTATTGTTGTTCGAGCTATTATTGCTGTTCGAGTTATTGTTACCCGAATTGTTGTTGTTTGAATTGTTGTTACTTGAGCTGTTGTTATTGGAGTTGTTGTTATTGGAGTTGTTGTTTGTATTCGAGGAGCTTCCTACCTCGTTCTTAATGCAATCTTTATAGCTAATCTTAGATAGCTTAGCCGCTGTCGTTCCCGGGAAGTCTTCGACAACAACCAAAAACATTTCACATGTACCGGCATCTTTTGCCAGCTTGTAAAACTCCAAGGCTTCTTTGTTCTTAGCTGCACTTGCTGCAAAAGCAGTGCTCGGGACATAAGCGAATGCCAGCGCTGTGATTGCTAAAATGAGATTAAATAATTTTGTCATTCTTTTCCTCCTCTTCCTCTATTGAATAGGCTAACACGGAAAAAGTCGGCAAGCTAGAGGGAGTGCTAAGCAGAACTTTGTAGATTTAGGGAAGTTAGAGGTTTGATAGGTTGGTTATCGCCGCCCTTTTTGTTTTGCCATCATCTTCTTCAAGCGTTCTCTGGTCATCGCCTTACCGGCTGCGGTACCGTCATTGAACGAGCCGAACCATTTATCCCAAGGCATCTCGGCATTGCCATAATTACATTCGAAATAGCGATGGTGAAGCTGATGATGAAAGGCACCGAGGTCTAGCCTGTTTTTGTCTTTGATAACCACACTCTCAAACCCAACATGCGACGTTGCAGCAGCCAAAGTTGCCCATTGCATGTTGAAGAACAAATGAATTGGGTGCGAAGCAACAAGGAAATGAATGAGCGAGGCAGAGAGATAAATGATGTGCTCAATTGGGTGCATCGACAGGCCTGACCAAGGGCCGACATTGACGTTTCTGTGATGCAGAGAATGAGCGATTTTGTAGAGTGGGGGCCAATGAAGCAATCGGTGAACCCAGTAGAAATGGAACGAAGACCAGATTGGGATCATGAACAATAGAAAGATGAACAGAACAGGATGCTCGGACCAGCTCAGCATCGGCGCGTAGCCGTTAGCCATCGCCCAAAGCACTAAGACTTCATAGGCTGTCCAAATCGTGACACCGCTGGCTAAAGTCCAAAATACATTGTCCCAAAGCTGGCTGCGGAAACTGTATAGCCCGTTGTTCGTGGCCAGTTGCCGCGGGTCATATTTCTTGACCATTCCTTGTTTCTTCCAGGTGTGGAAGTAGAGATGAAGAGCCGTTGTCACTACGGTCATCAAAATCAAGTTACGTGCATAAACATAAGCAATCCATTCGACCCCCAAAGTTTTGCAGTTTTCTAAAGGAGGTTGAAAGTAAACCCAAGTGAGGATTGCGAAGCCCAAAATAATCACGCGTTCGCTTAAAGAGAACCAGGAATCTTTGAACCAAACGGCTAAGCGCCTTGGCTCAGGTGGCCAGGCAAAAACGGGAGAATTTGGAATTGGCAGGTCAGGATGGTAATTCCACTCTCGGCTTTGGTTCTTTGGCTCTTCTGATTTGACGTCAGACATTGTGGGACCTCACTTAGACTCAATGATTTAGACTCAATGGATTTGAGCTACTTAATCGTAACTCCAATAAGATTGTCAATCCGACCAATGAAAAAGAACGAATAGGAATTGCTTTTATATTCGTAAGTAATAGTTTTCAAGCCAACGGCCTATGGGCCCAATAATTCGCGAGTAGAAGCCATGACAGAGCAACGAGCCAGTCGTCGTTCCGGTAGAAATCGGCATAAACAGTCAGAAAGCGTGGCTGGCCCGATCACTAAGGGTGTTGAAGGTGGTCTTCTGCGCCCGCTGACACAGCAAGATATGCTGAAGATTGACCAGGCTGTCTGGAAAATTCTGCAAGAAATTGGATTGTCAGAAGCGCCGTCGATCGTGACGGACGCTGTTCTAGACGCTGGTGGTGTATTGAGCGAAGACGGTCGGTTAACTTACTCCTCGGACTTGATCCGAAAGGCTTTGGCTGGGTTCAACAAGAATCTTGTACTTCATGGGCAGAAGGCGGGTCATGAGTTGGATCTTTCCGGCAGCAAAGTTCACATGGGAACGGGCGGTGCTGCGCCGTTAATTTTGGATTTAGAAACAAGAACTTATCGAGAAACAAGGCTGCAAGACTTGTATGATTGCGCGCGCTTAGTTGATGGCCTGGAGCACATTCACTTTTTCAGTCGCACACTGACGGCCCGTGAACTTGAAACGGCTAAAGCCTTAGACATTAATACGGCTTATGCAAGTTTGCGCGGTACCTCCAAGCATGTTTGTACCCAGATCACGCAAGCAGAGAATGTCCAAGAAATTGCGGAGATGTGTTACATGATTGCAGGATCGAAACAGGCATTTCTAGAAAAGCCTTTTCTTTCTGTACACGTTAACCATGCCGTGCCGCCACTAAGGTTTGATGCTCAGTCTTGTGAAGTTATGGCCGAGGCTGTTCGCTATGGCTTGCCCGTACATTGCAATGTCTACAGCCAGGTTGGGGCCTCTACCCCAGTACCCCTAGCTGGCGCCATTG
>CAJQQJ010000014.1 GCA_905480445.1 uncultured Alphaproteobacteria bacterium
TCAACAGATGCTTCTGTATGACCTGTACGGGCCAATACACCGCCATCCTGAGAAATAAGGGGGAAAACATGACCTGGTGTTACGATGTCACTCCCATCCTTGGATGCGTCAATTGCAACGGCGATTGTGCGAGCACGATCGGGCGCTGATATTCCAGTAGTCACACCTTCTTTGGCCTCGATTGACACTGTGAAAGCAGTATGGAAACGTCCTTCGTTTCTTCGCGCCATTAAAGGCAGGCCAAGCTGTTCAATGCGATCCCTGTCCATCGCGAGGCAAATAAGGCCACGACCATACATCGCCATGAAATTGATGGCTTCAGGTGTCGCCATCTGGCCCGGTATAACTAAGTCGCCTTCGTTTTCACGGTCCTCGTCATCGACCAGGATGAACATGCGGCCATTGCGGGCATCTTCGATGATATCTTCGATTGGCGATTTGAGCTTGTTAAAGTCTGTCATGAGGGATTAGGAGGCCTGAATTTGTTCTGAGAAATGAAACGTCAAAAGTTACGAAACTCCATCTGTCGTGCCACATAGCGCGCTAGCATATCTATTTCAATGTTAACCGATGATCCTGGCCTCAATTGTCCGAAACTAGTAACCGTTAGGGTGTGAGGAATTAGATTAACACCAAAGCAACCCTCACCCACTTCGTTCACTGTCAAAGAAACACCATCAATGGCGACCGATCCTTTTTGTGCAATAAGAGGCAGAAGTTCTTTAGGAGGCGTGAAGGTGAACCTTTGAGAAATACCATCGTCGTGGATATCAGCCACTTCTGCGACCCCATCGACATGACCACTGACCAAATGTCCTCCTAACTCATCACCAAGCGAGAGAGAGCGTTCCAAGTTAACCAAGGTTCCTGGTTTCCAATCACCTAATGTAGTCTTGGAAAGCGATTCAAACGAAACGTCAATATCGAAAGAGTTGCCATGAGCCTGATCGCTTTTCATCTCAACAACAGTCATGCAGGCCCCGGAACAACAGATAGAAGCTCCGAGCTCAATGCCCGCGACGTCGTAAGCTGTCTTTATCACAAAACGCCGACCCCCATCATCATCTACGGACAGAACTTCACCGACGTCAGTTACAATGCCTGTAAACATCTAAGTCTCTTTCTTTCTCAATATATGAAGACTGTCTTGACCAATAGATTGGACACTAGAAGTTTCAAAAACCGCAAGGTCAGTCATAGCATCGATAGACAGCCCACCAACAGCAGGCTTGCCTTCTTGGCCAATGAGCTTGGGAGCTGTAAACCAATAGATCTCATCAACCAAACCAGCACGAAAGAAAGCCGCGTGAGTTTGCCCGCCACCTTCTACCAGAAGCGAGTTAACTCCCTTTTTGGCCAGCAACTCCAAGACATTTTTGAGATCAAATGCCTGGTCGTGTTGTGAAGACGCCGAAACCTCTACGCCCTTAGCCTCAAGCTGTTCTGACCACCCCTGTTCAACGTTAGAACCAGTGAAGACCATTAGAGGTCGCTCTTTCGAATATCTCACCAGTTTAGTGGTTTCGGGCATTTGGCCAGTTTTGTCTAAAACAACAGGCATAGGTGAGAGCTGTTCTAATCCATTCAAACGACAATCCAATGAGGGGTCATCGGCAAGAACAGTCCCTATGCCCACCAGAATAGAATCGTTTTCGGCTCTCAATCTGTGTCCGTAAGCCCGTGCTTCTGACCCGGTGATCCATTTGCTTTCGCCTGATGCGAGAGCTGTTCTACCATCAATACTGGAAGCAATCTTCAGGCTAACAAAGGGACGGTATCGTTCGACACGAGAGAGAAAGCCGCGGTTTGTTTCCTTGGCGCCCTCTTCACAAAGGCCAACATGTACAGAAATGCCCGAGGCTTTAAGCCGGGTAACACCGCGTCCAGAAACTCTAGGATCAGGGTCCAAGGTCGCAACATAAACGAAACTCACACCAGCATTAATCAACGCGTCGCAGCAGGGGCCAGTTTTACCATGATGAGAACAAGGCTCCAGCGTCACATAGGCAGTTCCTGAGCGAGCTGAATCACCTGCTTGAGCCAACGCTATTGTTTCCGCATGAGGACGACCGCCATAAGCGGTTCTAGCACTGCCAACAATTCGGCCTTTGGGATCCACAATGACACAACCTACAGAAGGGTTTTCAGCTGTTGACCCTAGGCCTGCACGAGCGAGATTCAGTGCAGCCTGCATGTTGGCAGCATGTCGGACGTTGGTGGTGTTATTTGTCGAGTTTTCGATCATCTGCTTGAGGGGACGAACCAATTTGGCCGATAAAGTCTTCAAAATCACTGGCCTCACGAAAATCGCGATAAACCGATGCAAACCGAACATAGGCGACCTGATCCAACGAATGGAGTGCATCCATTATTTTTTGGCCGACTAATCCTGTTGGTATTTCTGACTCTCCGGTACTTTCTAGCTGACGGACGATTGCGGAAATGACGTGTTCTACCTTTTCCGGCTCAACAGGTCTCTTTCTCAGAGAAATTTGGACGGACCTTGCAAGTTTCTCCCGATCAAACGGCTCCTTGGCGCCATTGGATTTAACGACAGTCAGTTCTCTTAGTTGGACCCTTTCAAACGTCGTGAAACGAGCGCCGCAAGACACACAGTGACGACGTCGACGAATAGCACCGTTGTCCTCTGTTGGTCGAGAGTCTTTGACCTGGGTATCGTCGTTACTGCAAAAAGGACACTGCATGGAAACTTCCTGTTACTTAAATTCGCCCATCAATATAGAGGGGTGTTTAAAGGAAGACTCCAGGCGGGTCTACTTTTTCTTGTGGTTATCGTAGAAAATACTAAGAAGCAAAATCGTAAACTGGGAAACGATCACATAGCTGCTTCACTTCAGCCGCTACTTCGCGTTCAACAGCTGAGTTATCTTCTGGATTAGCGGCTAGTCCATCAACAACTTTAGCAATCAACTCACCAACTTTTCTAAACTCTTCAGTGCCAAACCCTCTGGTTGTCGCAGCTGGCGTGCCCAAACGAATGCCTGAAGTAATCATTGGCTTGGCTGTGTCGAATGGGACTGAGTTCTTGTTACATGTAATTAGCGCTTGGTGCAGACTATGTTCCGTTGCTTTACCAGTAACGCCTTTAGGACGCAGGTCAACCAGCATCAAATGCGTGTCAGTTCCACCAGAAACAATATCAACACCAGAATTCACTAGTACTTCTGCCAAAACATTCGCGTTCTCTACAACACTAGCAATATAGTTTTTGAACTCAGGTTGAAGGGCTTCACCGAATGCAATCGCCTTAGCGGCGATAACGTGCATCAAAGGGCCACCTTGCAGACCTGGGAAAACGGCAGAGTTGATTTTCTTGCCGATGTCCAAGTCATTTGACAGAATCATTCCACCGCGTGGGCCACGCAGCGTTTTATGTGTTGTGGTTGTGACCACATGGGCATGTGGCAAGGGGCTTGGATGAGCACCTGTAGCAACTAAGCCAGCAATGTGAGCCATATCCACCCAGAAGTAAGCACCGACTTTATCAGCAATTTCACGGAACCGTGCGAAATCCAATTCACGAGGATAGGCAGAACCACCAGCGATAATAATTGTTGGCTTGTGTTCAATCGCCAGCTTTTCAACTTCATCATAATCAATCTGATGAGTGTCTGTGCGAACGCCGTAACCAACAGCGTTGAACCATTTACCTGAAAGGTTAGGCGCCGCACCGTGTGTCAGGTGACCGCCATGAGCCAGAGACAAGCCTAAGATAGTGTCACCTGGTTTAGCGAGCGCAAGATTAACAGCTTGGTTTGCTTGCGCACCGGAATGAGGCTGAACATTAACATATTCACAGTTAAACAGCTGCTTAGCGCGGCTAATTGCCAACTCTTCTGCAACATCAACATGCTCGCAACCACCATAGTAGCGACGACCCGCATAGCCTTCGGCGTACTTGTTGGTCATGACAGAGCCTTGGGCCTCCATCACGGCTCTAGACACGATGTTCTCAGAGGCGATCAATTCGATTTGATTTTGTTGACGATTTAGTTCGCCGCCAATTGCGTTCATCACTTCAGAATCTTGATCAGACACTGATCCATTCCAAAATGCTTGAGTTTGTGTCCACGCCATAATTTGCTCCATCACAGCAGAAATAAGTAAAAGTAAGTTCTGTTTTTTAAAAGAAGTAGAGATGAATAATATGGCTTAATCGCCACTTTATCCCAATTTAGCGACCCGGCCTTCGTGACGCCCGCCACCAAACGACGCACCCAAAAAGGCTCGCAAGCAATCCAGGCCTGTTTCAAGGCCAACAGTTCTTGATCCAAGCACTAAAACATTGGCGTCATTGTGCTCTTTACACAGACGTGAGGTCGTCACATCATGGCAAAGGGCGGCTCTGATATGGGGATGTCTGTTAGCTGCGATCGAAATCCCGATGCCTGTTCCACAAACTAGAACACCGGTGGTATCTGGATTTTCGTTCAGGTATTTGGCCAAGAGATCAGCAAAGTCAGGGTAGTCAACCGATTGAGAGTCATCGGCGCCGAGGTCCAAGACTTCATAACCGTTCTCGACGGCCCAATCCAACAAAGGTTTCTTCAAGGGAAAACCAGCGTGATCCGAAGCAAAAACGAGCTTTTTTGGTGGCCAATTGGCTTGGGTTCGCGGCAAGGCGGTTTCTCCTGTTAGATTAGGAGTCTGATAACCTATCTTTAAGGACAGCTCTAGATCTTTTTAAGAAGATCCGTAGCCACCAACGGCTGCGGACCAAAACCGGTCAAGACGCTGTAGGGTGTCATTTGATTGGTTGAAATCCTCGATCTTCAGTTCTACGCCGTCGAAGTTGTGCGTATGCCGCGAAAACATTTCTTCGAGCAGTTCCCGAATTTTATGGCCTTTTTCGGTCAATTGAACTCTGTAGGAACGACGGTCATGGGCTGAACGAGTATGTGACACGTAACCATAATCTACTAACTTCTTGAGATTGTATGAGACGTTTGAGCCATGATAACATCCACGAAGCGTAAGTTCGCCAACGGTCAGTTCTTCTTCACCGATGTTAAAAAGAATAAGCGCCTGGATATTATTGATGTCTCTAATACCAGACCGGTCAAGCTCAGCCTTGATAACTTCGAGACAACGACGATGGAGTCTTTCGACCAATGCAATTGTCTCAAGATAAGTACTATTCATTCAGTTTTTGCTCCACTGGCTGCGCTTCTTGTCGTCTTACCAGCTCTTTGCTCTTAACGACCAACCTGTCAATTAGCCAAATTTTGCCATTTTAGCAATTGTTGATATGCCTATTTCACATCCCTTTAAAGAGGGATTTATAAAAACAGTCATTTATAATTGAGTGCTAAATGATTCTTTCAAAATTAGTTCATTTGTATCTAGTGCCGTAAAATGACTTAGAACCAGTGCTTCGTCAACTTTCTCGAGCTTTTCTGGATTCCATTTAGGCTTTTTGTCTCTGTCGATTAACAAAGCCCTTACACCTTCAAAGAAATCATGTTCTTTCATGCAGGCTTGACTGATTCGATATTCCATTTTGAAGACCTCAGCCAGAGACAGACTTTTTGCTCTTTCTAACTGGGTACAGGTAATTTTTAGCGACGTTGGAGAATAGGTATTGAGTTTGGTCAACGTCTTTCGCGACCAGTCAGAATCCTCTTCTTGCAAGGCAGAAATGATTTCTTCCATAGTTAGGAGAGAAAAAATTTCGTCGATGCAACTTCGGTTGTCCTTTAGGGCCGAGGCTTGGTCACAGACCTCCACAACTATCAAGTCTTCTATTAGATCCAATGGCTGACGACACGAAGCCAATTTGTCCAGGAGGCGGTCAATCTGCGAACTGGGCAAAAAGTGTGTAGCAACACCTGTATTCAAGCAATCAAGGGCCTTCAATCTTTGCCCAGTCAAACCTAAGAACAATCCGATCCCACCTGGAAGTCTGGAGAGAAAATGCGAAGCGCCCACGTCAGGAAAAAGACCAATAGAGGTTTCTGGCATCGCAAAGACCGTGCGTTCGGTGGCTATTCGCACCCGACCGTGAAGTGACAAACCAACACCGCCGCCCATCGTCACACCATCGATGATAGCCACAACAATTTTTGGAAACGTTGCTAGTCGATAATCCAGTTCGTATTCTTCCCTGAAAAAGTCAGCGGCGAGAACACCATCACCAAGTCCGGAATCGTAGAGCCCTTTGACATCGCCGCCTGC
>CAJQQJ010000015.1 GCA_905480445.1 uncultured Alphaproteobacteria bacterium
GAAACGTTAAAGCGTCAATAAGCACTTAAAAACAATGAGTTAAGTCTGTGTGGAGAACTGTATAAAAATTACAAGAAACATCCGTCCAGTGACTTTTAATCACTGGGTCACAGGTTCGAATCCTGTCGGGCTCACCAATTCCCCTAATTTTAAATATGCTGTTTGGTTGATCAATGACCAGCTAGGCTATCGCTATCGACTATGGCCTGCTTCATTGTTGCCAAGCGAGCGGAAGTCCACCCCTGAACGTTTGTAAGCCGGTGCTCAGCATTTCTTTCCAGTAAACAGTCGCTGACCGTTCGGCATGGCCTTGTGCTAATCCTCTGATCCTGTGAGTTTTGGAATGCAGCCTTGGTGCAAAAATAATCAAAGGCGAATCCTCACCAAATTAGTGTTACTGGAGATTTTGCATGAAAAGCAATTCACTTGGTTTCTCAGGCCTAGCAGTGCCTTAGCATTGGTCAGCTGTGGCCTTTCTTACAGTTGCGGATACAACGGACTGCTCCAGCGGTAAATGACGTGGCAGTGGGTATTCAAGTTTACGGAAGGAAGGCGGTGTTGCATTTAGAGCCGTTAAACTGGATGGCAAAGCTCAATGCTACATTCAGTTTGAAAAAATCAAAGACTGTGGCCGAAGAAAAGGCCTGCCTAAATGGTGGAAAATTCACTGTGGCTGTTTTGTCTACTGGATTTGATAACTCATTCTTTGGTGCTCCTAATTTTGAAGCTGGGCTTTCTGGGGAGTTGGAAAGAGCAGGGCTTGCCGACATCTGCAGAACTACTGCCGGCGGTTGCGCCGATAGCGGTTGGCCTCTATTCTACACAAAGATAGGGTCGCACACCGCCCTAGTTGCCGTGAGCGGGCCTGCCACACGCGTTAGTCAGAAAGTAAGTCCAGTTGTGACAAGAGCTGGCTGAAGAAGAACAAACAAAAATACCCGCCGGAAATTATTCAGGCGGGTACTGTGTTCTTTTGGAAAGAATAACTTGAAGGCTTTTAGTAGCCTTCACGCTCCATGCGTTTGCGGAGCACTTTACGGTAACGACGAACAGCTTCAGCATTTTCGCGCTTACGCTTCTGAGAAGGCTTTTCAAAGTGGCGGCGGAGTTTCATTTCACGAAACACACCTTCACGTTGGAGCTTCTTCTTAAGGGCGCGGAGGGCCTGGTCTACATTATTATCGCGTACACTAACTTCCACAGTGGTGTTATCCTAGTTACTTCGTTTCCAAAAACAAACGGCTCATGGGCACAACAAAGATGTGCCGACCACTGAGCCGATCAATTGCGCAGCTTCTAGCACCCTCAATTGGCTTTGTGAAGCTTAGAATCAGTGAATTTTGGGGAAAATCACGCTCTTTATTACTCGGGTGTGGACTAGGCTTGGATTCTTCCTCGAAAGGCATTATTTGTGGCTCATGAAGATTACTGACAAGCACAAAGCACTGATAACTGTGGCTGTTCCTGAGGTCACATTTGATGGTTGGACCTGGAAAGCGCTCGAAAGGGCGGCTGATTGTCTGGATATGCATCCGTTGATCGCTCGCGACTACTTTCCGGGCGGTGGTGCGGACATGGTTATGGTCCATTCGTTGATGGCGGATGAAGCCATGGTTGAGGCTGTGTCTCAAGAAGGTCTAGCTGAACTCGGCGTTAAGAGCGGTATCAGCGCTGTCTTGATGGCCCGTTTTAAAGCAAACCAAGAATCAAGAGAAGCCATCAGGCGCGCGGTGGCTTTGTTGGCTCAACCATCGAATACGGCATTGGCAACCAAGCTGCTGTTCAAAACAGTTGACGCTGTTTGGCTCGCGGTTGGTGACCAGTCTGAAGATTACAATTATTACAGCAAGAGGGCACTGCTGGCGGGAGTTTACTCCGCAACACTGCTCGTTTGGTTAGACGATGACAGCGAAGATCTAAGTAACACCGAGGCCTTTCTAGAACGCCGGCTTTCTGGTGTTGTGTCGACCTTTGGTAAAATCGGCAAACTCAGATCGGGTTTTGCAAAGCACTTCCCCAACTTGCCAGATCCTTTGGGGTGGATTAAAGCGCCAGCTAAGAACTAGCCTTTCTTTGGTAGCAGATAGTTCACATGGCCCATTTTGCGGCCTGGGCGTGATTCCGTTTTGCCGTAAAGGTGCAGCTTGGCATTAGGCTCGGCTAGGTAAGTTGCCCAATCATCCACTTCGTCCCCAATCAAGTTCTTCATCTTGGTTGGCGTGATAATCGAAGTATCACCCAACGGCAGGTTACAAACGGCACGCACGGCTTGTTCAAACTGGTCGGTTTGACAGCCATCCATTGACCAATGACCAGAGTTGTGGGGGCGGGGGGCAATCTCGTTGATAATGACCTGATCATCCGCGGTTACAAACATCTCTACAGCGAGCAAGCCTTCGAGTTTGAGGGCACTTGCGATTTTCTTTGCAGCATCTAAGGCTTGGTCCACAACCATGACGGACGCGGATGCAGGTACTGTTGTGACGTCAAGAATGTGGTTGCGATGAACGTTCTCGGCGACGGGAAACAGAGATTGCTCACCAGCGGGGCTTTGGGCCACCAAAACTGAAATTTCTGTATCGAATGAAACGAAACCCTCTAGGATGGCTGCTGCGCCTGCCATGTCGTCGAATGCTTGTGGTACTTGATCGCTTTGTGTGATTTTCACTTGGCCTTTGCCGTCATAGCCAAAGCGGCGGGTTTTGAGAATGGCAGGCAACCCAATCTGTTCAACGGCTTGTTCTAGATCAGACAGCACGTTGATATTGGCGAATGGGGCAGTCTTGAGACCAAGGTCCAGGAAAAGCTGTTTCTCAAACATACGATCTTGCGATGTATGGAGAACTTCAGCGTTGGGACGCACAGGACGCTTGGCGTTTAACAGCTCAACGGCAGCGTCCGGAATGTTTTCAAATTCGTAAGTAACAACGTCAACCGAGTCGGCGAAAACAGCTAAGGCTTTGTCATCGTTGTAGTCTTTGAAGGTAGCTTGATCTGTGACCTGCGACGTAGGGCATCCAACCTCCGGGCAATAGACGTGGGTTTTATAACCGAGTCTCGCTGCGGCCAGCGCGAACATACGGCCCAATTGACCGCCACCGAGGATACCGATTGTTGAGCCAGGAGGAAGCGCCTTGGATGAAACTGCCATCAACTATTCCTCATCCAATGTTTCTTGAACGTTTGAAGTTTGTGCCGTTCTAAAGGCCTCGTAGCGTTCCGCTAGTGCCACGTCGTTAAGTGCTAGGATTTCGACCGCAAGAAGGCCTGCATTTTTTGAACCGGCTGTGCCAATCGCCAGTGTTGCCACCGGTATACCGCCTGGCATCTGAACGATAGACAACAGACTGTCCATGCCCTTCAAAGCTTTGCTTTCGACAGGCACGCCCAACACTGGTAGTGGGGTCATTGACGCCGCCATTCCTGGCAGGTGTGCTGCGCCGCCAGCACCAGCTATGATGACCTGCAGCCCGCGTTCTTTGGCTGTATTGGCGTAAGTATAGAGTCGATCAGGTGTTCGGTGAGCAGAGACGACTTTGGCCTCAAAGGGAACGCGGAGCTCATCTAAGACCTCTGCGGCATGTTGCATGGTTGGCCAGTCAGATTTGCTGCCCATGATGATCCCGACTTTTGGTTCGGCGGCTTTAGTCATGCTGTGGTTCTTAACTTTTTTATGCGATGATGTCTGGTCTCAATTCCATCTCGATTTTGGAAACGGCATCCTTCAACCCAAGCTTACGTTTCTTGAGACGACTGACTTGCAACTGATCAAAAGGGAGCTCTTCCGTTAGACGTTCGATGATGTCGTTGAGATCACTGTGTTCTTCCTTCAACTGGGCGAGTCTGGCTTCTAGCACGCGCGTTCTGGTCTGCGAAGTGCTGAGGAAATGCTTGTTGTCACCGTTTTCAGGCATTGTTGCCTAGGACTCTTGTGTGAGGAAAGGCGGTGTTCTAGCCCACTTTCTTTTCTCGGTCATTCTAAATTCTTGAGGTGGGTCGATAAATATCCAACAAATTTGGTGGTTTTACTTGATTAGAGCGTTGTTAATCACAATTTTTACTTGGCAGAGAGATGAAAATCGATTTACGGTGAAGTCAGGAAAAAAACTGATCGGACTTTAAAAGCCACTTATTTATCAAGAGTTTAACGTTAACCTATCGTAAAAGGAGATGTCTATGTCGATAGTAGCCCATGCAGAAGCCCTTAAGAGCAAACACGTACAGCTGGAGGGGGAAATCGCCGATGAGCTCAAACGACCGCATCCCAACGATATACAAATAAAAACGTTAAAGCAGAAAAAGTACCAGATTAAGCAAGAGCTTGCTGCAATGGACGCTTAACCCAAGTCATTGAGTGCCAGTCCAGCTGGCAAAAGAATTCGACAATAGAAAAGGGGCCCAGAATTTCTGAGCCCCCTTTTTATTTCTCAGTCTAATTACAGACTTGAGTATGACTATTGATCACTGCCGCCAAACAAACCTTCTGGCAGGGTGAAAGCCGCGACTTTTTCTTCCTGTGGAATGGCACGCTTGGCGCTCTCTGTGTCTTTCATCGCTTTCTCAATGGCAGCATCCAAATCAGACTGCTGGCAAAGGCCTAACAAGACAGGGTCACGAGGGCGAATGTTGGATGAATTCCAGTGTGTTCGGTCACGGATAGCAGCGATCGTTGTCTTGGTTGTACCGATCAACTTAATGACCTGACTGTCCTTGAGCTCAGGGTGATTACGGATCAACCAGGCCAAGGCATCAGGCTTTTCTTGACGCTTAGCAATTGGTGTGTAGCGTGGGCCCTTAGAGCGCTTCTTCGGTGCAGGATTGTTACTCTTAGCAAGCTTCAAACGAGCAGTCGGGTCGGCAGTGCAGCGATCAATTTCTTCGCGTGTTAGCTGGCCATTGATAATAGGGTCACGGCCGACAATACCCATAGAAACATCACCGTCTGCAATGCCCTTGACCTCTAAAGGGTGCGCGCCACAGAATTCTGCAATTTGATCAAAAGTGAGAGCAGTATTTTCCACCAACCAAACGGCGGTGGCTTTTGGCATTAAGGGTCTGTCCATGCGGTCCTCTGACATCAGGAGATATGAGATGTGGTCAGTGCCTGAAATTTACAGCGCCTGACGACGTTGGCTGTATATAAGCAAAGCTTAGGTCTATGCCAAGCTTTTGTCGGAGATTTGTCAGAAGAGCTCTTAGATAGCGGCCCTAGATGGGAAAGAGAGTTCTTCTTCAGCCCCTAAATCCGCATAAGGCGACGTAACCTTGCTTGTGATGCTGCCAATTTGCTCGGGATAGGCCTGTTGTTCTTGTCGCTCTTCGGCGAAGACAGGATCACACACAGTTTTGAGCGACTGAACGACGGCCTCGGTTGACGCATCCTGCTCTATGGGTAGTGCGGGTAAAGAAACTTCCATCAACAGGGAAACAGTCTTTAGCGTTGAGACAACTGCTTGCTCAAGATCACCGTTTTTGGCCTGTTTTTCGAACCCTTCTGAAATGGTTGTCCAAAGCTTGGCGGGAACGATTGAGGCGACATGCTCTCCAACAACAAAGAACAGACGCTTTTGTTCTTCACAAAGGTAAACCAAGACATTGAGGCGGCGGTCTTCATCACGGTCTGACAAGCCTCTGAAATGCTGTACAGCTTCTGCCTGAAGACGTTCTTGCTGATCGCCGGATACCTGGCGTCTAAAATGCCAAACTCCGATGCCAGCAAAAGAAAGAAGAGCAACGCCCAACTGTGCCAGACCAACGGCCCAAAGGGCAATTCCTAGCCAAAGCATACCGACGCCGGTCAATACGGCGACGGCGGCTATTAACAAGCCACCAAAGAGCCTCGTGCGGTCCTTGGTTAGAACTTGAGGCTTTGTAGCTAGTCTGAGCCGGACAACAGTCTTCTCTGCCGTCTGCTGACAAAGTGAGCGAATTTCATGAATAGCGTCGTCTGAAAAATTGGTCATGATCTCTCCTATCACCAACACTGTGCTACTTGTCCCATCCCTGGCCACAGCGCGGGCCACAACGCGAGCAGAGGAAAGAGCGCGCGCGGTTTAGCGTGGCCGGAGAGCGTATTCGCCCGGGGGAGCCGCGGCGCAGAGCAGCGAACAACCGTCAAGGAAACCCGCGGGGCGTCCGGAGCGAAGTGCGGGAGCGGCCAGCACGGCGCGGGCCG
>CAJQQJ010000016.1 GCA_905480445.1 uncultured Alphaproteobacteria bacterium
TAAGCTCGTTGTTCCTCGGCAGGAAGCTTAAGATACTCCTTTAGCGCAACATCCATCGAGTTAAACTGGTCAGTCCTTGCAAATGGGTGAGCAAATAGATTGACGGCAATCAGTTCGGGCTTTGTGTCAGTTTTGTGCCACCTTTTAGCGCACATTCTCGCATTGTTCTGCACGAAGTTGCGCGAACTTGCAGGGATAACTTGCTGATTTGGTGGAGTTTTAATGGTGCTGCCGGGGAGAATTGAACTCCCGGCCTCTCCCTTACCAAGGGAGTGCTCTACCCCTGAGCTACGGCAGCGTCGGCCTTGATCGAAGCACCGGGGAGGAAAACTGCGCGGTACTGGGCTGGCGACCATATGCCATCAGTCAAAAGAGAGTGCAAGCCCCTTGACGAACAAAGCTTTATCTTTCTAATTGGACCTAGGAATATCATCAGTACTTGAAACGAAAACCCCATGAAATCAAAGGCTGAAGCAAAAGTAGAGAAAGCGGAGCGGGTCGCTGCCGCTTTGCGCGCCAACTTGAAACGGCGCAAAGCCCAATCTCGCGAGCGTATCGCCGACGAAAAGAAGGAAAACTAGGTTCACTGGCGCCAGTTCCAGGCTGTCTTAGCCACAATCAGGGCCGAACCCAGAGACTTGTCATTGTCTCAATCCAATAATTCGGTTAGAAATCCGCAAATTTTCTCACTAGAAATGAAGTTAGGACTGCCCCATGGGAATTATGCCAGACAGTTGGATCCGTGAAATGGCGCAAAATCATGGCATGATCGAGCCTGTAGTCGAAAATCAAAAGCGCGAAGGAGTAATTTCTTACGGAGTTTCTTCCTACGGCTATGACGCCCGTGTCTCTGACGAGTTCCGCATTTTCACCAATGTTGATAGTGCTGTGGTTGACCCTAAGGCCTTTGCCGACAACTCCTTTGTTGAACGTAAAACCGATGTTTGTGTGATCCCGCCGAACTCTTTTGCTTTGGCCCGCACGGTAGAATATTTCCGCATTCCTAGAGATACACTGGCGATTTGCGTTGGAAAGTCGACCTACGCGCGCTGTGGTATCATCGTTAACGTGACCCCGCTCGAGCCGGAATGGGAAGGCCATGTAACGCTGGAGTTTTCCAACACCACGCCGCTGCCCGCCAAGATTTACTCCAACGAAGGTGCTTGCCAGTTCCTTTTCCTGAAAGGCGATACCGTTTGTGAGACCTCCTATGCAGACCGTGCAGGCAAATATCAGGGACAAACTGGTGTGACCCTGCCACGCATATAGCTCGCGTTTGTAATTCGAATTGGTTCTGCACAAAGATTGCACAAAACTTTCTCAAGCCAGCGGTTTCTGATCGCTAATTACAGTTTTTGATCTCAAACAAATTAAAGAAAAGACATTTCATGGCAAAAATTCTTGTTCAAGGCGGCAACAGACTGGCAGGCAAGATTACGATCTCCGGTGCGAAAAATGCGGCCTTGCCCTTGATGGCTGCAGCATTGTTGACCGATCAGAAACTGACGCTAACCAACATGCCCGGTCTTGATGATGTTCTAACCATGTCAAACTTGTTGCGCGGTCTGGGAGTATCTGTCGACCGCGATGGCAGCCAGATCACTTTTGACGCCGGTAACCTGACCTCAACAGAAGCGCCAGACGAGCTGGTGCGCATCATGCGGGCTTCTGTTTTGGTGCTGGGTCCCTTGGTTGCGCGCGAAGGCAAAGCAAGAGTTTCACTACCCGGTGGCTGTGCCATTGGTGCGCGCCCCGTGGATCTACATCTCAATGCCTTAGAACAGATGGGCGCAGAGATTTCCGTGCGCGATGGTTTTGTCGAGGTGCTGGCGCCTTCTGGTTTGACTGGTGCTTTCATCACTTTCCCCAAAGTTTCCGTTGGGGCTACAGAAAACCTCCTGATGGCTGCTGCCTTGGCTAAAGGTGAAACAGTACTGAACAACGCGGCCCAGGAACCGGAAATCACAGACCTGGCTCATTGTCTGCAGGCGATGGGCGCAAAGATCTCAGGGATCGGCACCAGTCGTTTGACGATAGAAGGTGTGCCGACACTGAGTGGTGCAAGCCACCCCGTCGTGGCAGATCGCATAGAAGCTGGAACTTTTGCGGTTGCGGCTGCTATGACCCAGGGCGACCTGTTGTTGGAGAACGCACGAGCAGATCATCTAACTGCACCGATTGACATCTTGCGCCGCGCTGGTGTGGAAGTGATTGAGCAAGATGGTTCTATCCGTGTGAAATGTGATGTCGACCGGCTGCCTGCAATTGACTTCACGACAGAGCCATTCCCAGCCTTCCCAACGGATCTTCAGGCCCAGTTCATGGCAATGATGACAGTTGCGTCGGGGACAGCAGTGATCAGAGAAACGATCTTCGAGAATCGTTTCATGCATGTGCCGGAACTGACCCGTATGGGCGCATCGATTTCCATCAATGACCGCTCGGCTATTGTTAGAGGCGTGGATGGCTTGACTGGTGCACCTGTTATGGCCACTGACTTGAGAGCTTCTGTTGCTATGGTCCTTGCAGGTTTGGTAGCCGAGGGACAGACAGAAGTCGGCAACATCTATCACTTGGACCGCGGTTACGATCAGGTAGAGGCCAAGTTGAGCGCCGTTGGTGCCGCTATCCGACGCGTTGAAGAGTAAAGTCGAGACCTCATGGCCTTCAAAATCGCCGCCAAAGACCAGGATGACTTGACCGTTCTTTCAGCCCTGTTGCAAGACGCAATTGTTGAGCGCGCTGACGTAGCCTTTTTGGCCGGAGAAAAACGCTTCGTCATGATTGCCAGCCGTTTCCGGTGGGAAGAAGCCAGCGACCAAGTAGGCGAAGAGCAGCCGGTGGTAAACAACCCTGACGAAGATGCTTCTTACCTCGATGACGAGGTCAATACCGCCAATTTTTCGCGTGTAAAATCAGCACTGCGCATTGAAAATGTTTCTGCCGTTCAAACAAGGAACTTTGAGCAAAGCCTCGCTTCGGCCAGTCCATTCAACGTTTTGACACTTGAACAAGAAGGCAATGACCTTATCATCACGCTTTCTAATGCAGCTGCGATAAAAATCAGCACCACGAAGTTGGCTTGTTATCTGGAAGACGTTGGCGACCCTTGGCCAAGCCCCAGTAAACCCGACCATGATCTATAAGGCACGCTACAATGAATGATACGACCTTCAAGCGTCGGAAAAATATTACGATCGCTTTACCCAAGGGACGTTTACTGGAGTCAGTCCTGCCAATTTTAACGGCGGCCGGCTTGAAACCGGAGGACGAGTTCTTTGATGGTAAGAGCCGACGTCTAGAATTCGATACCTCTGATCCTGATGTTGGTCTGATCCCGGTCAAGCCTTTCGACGTCGCCACTTTCGTTGCCTTTGGCAGCGCTGATCTGGGTCTGGTTGGTGCAGATGTGATCCACGAGTTCGGTTATGAAGAGATCTATATTCCCGTGGATCTGGGGCTCGGGCATTGCCGGCTGTCGGTCGCAGCGACACCAGAAGTCGCCAGTCAACCCATGGAACACCTCAGCCACCTGAGAATTGCCACCAAGTATCCCAATCTAACCAGGAACTTTTTTGCACAAAAAGGCATTCAGGCAGAATGTGTTAAATTGAACGGTGCCATTGAGCTGGCGCCCAAGCTAGGGCTTTGTCCCTACATTGTTGATATTGTCACAACCGGCAATACGTTGAAGGCCAACGGCTTGGTTGAGATGGAGACGATTCTTGAAGCCACATCACGGCTGATTGTCAATCGCAATTCCTTCAAAACTAAATCCGAAAGGCTTGGTCATTGGATCACGGCGTTCCAAGCGGCGGTTGATGATAAGGCAAAAGCTGCCTAGGTTTGGCCGGAACCCAAGAATCCCTTGTGAGATGTAATAATCGCCCATAGACTGAGTGCGTAAATTTTGATGTTAGGATCAGATAAGTGACGGACGAAGCGAACCATCGCATCGTACATATCTCTTTGGAAGGCGAACTGGGTGCACGTGGCAACCCAGAGGTCGAACACGAGCGCAAGATCGCTGTCTTTGATTTGATTGAGGAAAATTTTTTCCGACCGGTCCGCTCTCCTGGTGGACCTTATTCACTTTTTCTATCTGTCTCTGATAATCGCCTTCTCTTTGATATTCGCAACAAAGCGGAAGAAGAGATGGGTCAAATCATGCTTTCGCTCACACCCTTTCGTCGCATCATTCGTGATTATTTCAAGGTGTGCGATTCTTACTATGAGGCCATTCGCTCTGCGCCACCTTCTAAGATCGAAGCCCTAGACATGGGTCGTCGTGCCCTTCATAACGAAGCATCCGACCTGTTGATTCAGCGGCTGGATGGAAAAATCGAGCTAGACACAGATACCGCCCGACGATTCATTACGTTGATTTCCAGTCTCTATTTCCAAGGGGGCGTTGGACGTGATCTTTGACGAGAGCGGGCCTAAGTCTGTGCTCTTTGTCTGCACGATGAACTCCATCCGCTCGCCTATTGCCGAAGCCTTCATGAAAGCCGAATTGAATACCGCTAACATCAGAGATGTTTTTGTGGATTCGGCAGGTGTTGAGACCAAAGACATCGACGGATTTGCTATTGCAGTGATGAACGAAGTCGGGATTGATCTGGAGCGCCATAGCGCAAAGGATTTGGTTGAAGCTGAATTCGACAGCTATGACTTAGTTGTGACGTTATCGACTAGGGCCAAAATCGCCATCGAAGAGCAATTCAAAACCGCTTCATTTGCGACCGAGCACTGGCCTGTGCCGGATCCCAGCGATCAGGACGGCAAGCGAGAATTGCGCCTTGAGGCCTTTCGGGTCGCTAGAGACGATATAAGTCACCGGATTGTGCAGCGATTCTTCGCGAAATAGCTCAATTCGAATTGAGGCCTTGGTGCTTTTCAAAAAAACAACTATATAAGCCCCGTTAATCGCGCCAATACACCAGAAAGGTAAGGAATGGCCAAAGAAGACCTTATAGAATTTACCGGCGAAGTCATGGAACTTTTACCGAACGCAATGTTCCGTGTCCGCTTGGATAATGACCACGAAATTCTCGCACA
Source organism: uncultured Alphaproteobacteria bacterium (assembly GCA_905480445.1). Lineage (GTDB taxonomy): Bacteria > Pseudomonadota > Alphaproteobacteria > UBA7985 > CAJQQZ01 > CAJQQZ01. The sequence goes on from CAJQQJ010000016.1 coordinate 5,059, forward strand.
TACATCCGGCAAAATGCGCAAGAACCGCATCCGCGTTCTCGCCGGTGACCGCGTCAACGTTGAAATGACGCCCTATGACCTGTCCAAAGGTCGGATTACTTTCCGTTACAAATAGTTCCAAGACGGTGGCGACGGACCTCCCTTTTATATTGGCTTCTGCCTCACCCCGCCGCTTGGACTTACTGGCTCAAATCGGTCTGGTTCCAGATCTGGTTCTTCCGGCCGACATTGACGAAGAACCAACTGTTGATGAACCTCCGCGCGCCTATGCTTTACGCATGGCCACATCGAAACTTGAGGCCTTACAAACAAGCAATCCTACGGCCATCATTCTAGCGGCGGATACTGTCGTGGCTGTTGGTCGCCGGATTCTGCCAAAAACAGAAACAGAAGAAGAAGCCAGACGTTGCCTTAATCTGGTCTCCGGCCGTCGCCATCAAGTCTTAGGCGCTATCGCTGTCGCAGCGCCAAACGGAAAAGTCAGAACAAGAATCATTGCCACTGTAGTGAAGTTCAAGAGACTTCATCAAAAAGAAATCGACAGTTACATTGAAGAAGGTGAATGGCGCGGCAAGGCCGGCGGTTATGCAATCCAAGGATCTGCTGCCAAGTTCATCCCCTTTATTTCCGGCTCCTATACTAACGTCGTCGGTCTTTCATTGCCCGAAGCATCAACCTTGTTGAATGCAGCCATGGGAGCTCAGTCAGATACGACAGTATCATGACAACCGAACTTTGGTTGTTACGGCAAGCACCAGTTACAATCGCTGCTGTCGTAGAAGATGGGACGATCATTGACATCGCCCGGCGAAACGACGACCGGCCCACGATAACTGGCAGTCAGTTTATCGGAAAGATTATTGAGAAAAACACCAAGCTCAAAGCGCTTTTTGTTGATTTGGGATTAGCGCGCCCTGGGTTTCTCAGTCTGACCAAAACCACGAAGGAACTAACTGTCGGGCAGAGGATCTCTGTTACCTGCACGAGCGAGCTCAGTGACCTTAAAGGCCCGGCTCTACGCTTAGATGGCGCCCTCTGTGACAATGAACCGAAGCCTAGCCTAACATCGGATGCAAGTGACCCGGTGGCAGCGCTGTTAGAAAGGAACAGCGAAGTCGACAATGCACTTTGCAGCGATCCGGCTCTTGTCGAAGCGCTGAGATTGAAGTTGCCAATTGGTGTAAAAATCAGCGCCTTCGCCAAATCAGAATTTGTAGACAACTGGCGGGATGAACTAAGCAGTTTTTGTGACGCCTTGGACAGTTTCTCCTGGCCCCTCAAAGAAGAGCAAGGGGTCGCGTTGTTGTTCGAACCGGGTCAAACGCTGACGGCCATCGACGTCAACTCAGGTGCTGGTGCTATCCGCAATGAGGAAGAACGCTTGCAAACCAATCTTAATGCGGCAGTAGCTATCGTCGAGCAGCTAAAATTGAGGCAACTCTCTGGGCAAATCGTCGTAGACTTTGTCGGTATGGAACGCCGCGAATCTCGCCAGAAAGTAACCGCTGCTGTGGAGCAAGCCTTAAGCCAAGTACCCAATCGCGTTTCGATCGTCCCGCTTAACTCTTTAGACTTGCTTTGCTTATCTATTCAACGACTTTATCCACCATTTCACGTTAGCAGCCAGGAGTAATATGATGGCCAGCTCTTTGCTCGACCCTACTGCCTTAACCGGAAAAACTTGTTCTATTTGCGAAAGGCCAGCGATTAAGGCCTTCCGACCCTTCTGTTCTAAACGATGTGCAGATGTCGATTTAGGCAAGTGGTTTCAGGGGTCCTACTCCATTCCAAAACCAATCGATGAAGATCCAGATGAATAAAGTCTCATTTCGGTACTATTTTTGCTTTTAGCTGAAATTTTCTTTGCAGCCGTTTAGCTTGCCAGGTGACTACTGATGCATTTTAGGACAACTTTATTGACCATTTCACGATAGACCGTTAAACAGACCCTCCCAAACATAAACTTAGCTTGGAAAGGGCGTTCCATGTCGACGTCAATGTTGAAATTCGTCAGCAAGGATCAAAAAGGTCCGGACAAAAGAACCGCAGATCAGCGCAAATTGGATTTCGATGAGATCTACAATCGCTTTTCCGATGATCAAGCGAAGGAGCAAGCCTCAAGGTGTAGCCAGTGCGGCGTGCCCTACTGCCAGGTCCATTGTCCATTAAGCAACAACATCCCCGATTGGCTTATGTTGGCCACCTCCGGCCGACTGGAAGAGGCCTTTCAACTTTCCAGCGCGACCAATAATTTTCCAGAAATCTGTGGCCGCATTTGCCCGCAAGATCGCCTCTGTGAAGGGAACTGCGTGATTGAGCAGGCTGGGCATGGAACAGTTACTATTGGATCAATCGAGCAATACATTACAGAGACTGCTTGGGAAAAGGGTTGGATCGAACCTGTAACGCCTGTTCGCGAACTTACTTCGACTGTTGGCATTATCGGTGCAGGCCCTGGCGGTCTGGCAGCGGCGGAAGAACTTAGAAAGCACGGTCATCAAGTCACGGTCTATGATCGCTATGACCGCGTTGGTGGTTTGCTGGTTTATGGCATTCCCAATTTCAAGCTGGACAAGACCGTTGTTCAAAGAAGAGCCGATTTGCTGGTCCAGTCCGGCGTTCAATTCAAACTTGGCTGTGAAATCGGCAAAGACTTGTCATTCGAAGAACTAAGAGAGCAACACGACGCCGTGTTGATCGCGACTGGTGTCTACAAAGCGCGTGATATCTCGATGCCAGGCGTTGGATTGCCAGGCATTGTTCCAGCCCTGGATTACCTCACCGCTAACAACAAAAATTCGCTAGGCGACAGCGTAGCGGCTTTTGACGACGGCAACCTCAATGCAAAGGGTAAGTCTGTTGTGGTCATCGGAGGCGGTGATACCGCTATGGACTGTGTCAGAACAGCCGTTCGTCAGGGTGCGACCTCTGTCAAGTGCCTCTACCGCCGTAACAAAGAAAACATGCCGGGCTCTCAAAGAGAGGTAGCAAACGCTATCGAAGAAGGTGTCGACTTTGTTTGGCAAACAGCGCCAGAAGCCTTCTTAGGCGACGATCAAGTATCGGCGGTCCAAGCGGTCGCGATGCGTCTGGGCTCTCCCGACGCAACTGGCCGTCAAATGCCAAAGGTCGTGAAGAACTCTTCTCACAAAATCGAAGCTGACCTGATCATCAAGGCTTTGGGTTTTGACCCAGAGGATCTGCCAGAAGCCCTGAACGCACCAGGCCTGAACGTTAGCAATTGGAACACAGTTCGTGTTTCCTGGAAGACAATGATGACCTCGTTGCCCCGAGTCTTTGCCGCTGGTGATATCGTCCGCGGTGCCAGCCTTGTGGTTTGGGCCATTAAGGATGGCCGCGACGCCGCCGACCAAATACACGGCTTTTTGGAAAACAAGCTGGCCGAAACGCGGTCACCTGCTGCTGCCTAGAATTAGAAGAGAACAGAATTATGACTGAAGTAAACCAACCTTCTTGGCGCGACCGTCAAGCCGATCTAGAGGCTAATGGGCTCTATGACCGCAGAGACGAAAAAGATGCCTGCGGCGTTGGCCTTGTCGCGGCCATAGACGGAAAAGCGAGCCGCAAGGTTGTCGATGCTGCGATCCAGGCCTTAAAATCCGTTTGGCACCGCGGTGCCGTTGGTGCGGACGGTAAAACCGGTGATGGTGCGGGCATTCGCCTGGCAGTTCCTCAAGAGTTCTTCCGCAAACACATCGCAAGAACAGGTCATGTGTCCAAGCCAGATACCGAAGTCGCGGTCGGCATGATTTTTCTGCCGCGCACGGACCTTGACGCCAAGGAGCGCTGCCGCGTGGTCGTAGAGCGCGAGATCCTAAACTTCGGCTACAAGATTTTCGGTTGGCGTCAAGTTCCTGTCGAAGAATCTGTGCTGGGTGAAAAGGCCGACGAAGCGCGCCCTGAGATCGAACAGATTATGATTGAGAAATCAGCTGGTGTATCGGCCCAGCAAATGGAAAGAGACCTCTATCTTATTCGCCACCGCATCGAAAAAACCGTTAGATCTTACTCTATTCCTGATTTCTATATCTGCTCGCTTTCATTGATGTCTGTCATTTACAAGGGCATGTTCCTTGCGGAAGACATCGACGTTTTTTTCCCAGATCTCCAAGATCGCGACTTTGAATCTCACTTTGCCGTCTACCATCAACGCTACTCAACCAACACCTTCCCAACCTGGTGGCTAGCGCAGCCCTTTAGAGTTCTAGCCCACAATGGTGAAATCAACACCATCCAGGGCAACGAGAACTGGATGAAGGCACATGAAAGCCGCATGACCAGCGATTTCTTTAGTGCTGAACAATTGAGTGACATTCGCCCGGTTGTGCAACCCGGCAGTTCTGATTCGGCCTCATTGGACGCAGCAGTCGAGTTGATGTCCATCAACGGGCGTAACCTGCCAATGGTGAAGACATTGATGATACCGGAAGCTTGGGAGGCTCGGAAAATCAAAGCTGATCACCGCGACCTCTATGCTTATTGTGGTGCTGTCATGGAGCCTTGGGACGGTCCAGCCGCGATCTGTGCTGTGGCGGGAGACTGGGCAGTCGCAGGTATGGACCGTAATGGTCTGCGCCCTCTGCGCTATAGTTTAACCGACGACAATCTTCTTATTGCAGGATCTGAGACTGGCATGGTGCCAGTGGACGAGCCTTCAATCATTGAAAAGGGCCGCTTAGCACCTGGCGAGATGATCGCCGTCGATTTTGCTGGCCAACGTTTGTTGAAAGACCAAGAAATCAAAGATGAACTTGCTGCGAGCCAAGACTTTTCCGGCTGGGGCAAAAATATCAAAGTTCTCGACGACCTTCTTGCGCCTGCGAAGCGCGGCGGCACAATGGTCAATGAAGGCAACGATCTTCGACGTCGCCAGATTGCGGCGGGTGTGACGTTGGAAGAACTGGAGCTCATACTCCATCCAATGGGTGAAACTGGTAAGGAGGCCGTCGGCTCCATGGGCGACGATGCGCCCCTGGCTGTGCTTTCCGAAGAGCAACGTGGAATCCATCACTTCTTCCGGCAGAAGTTCTCTCAAGTAACCAACCCGCCGATCGATAGCTTGCGTGAAAAGCATGTTATGTCTTTGACCACAAGACTTGGGAATTTAGGCAACATCCTGGCAGAGGACGAGTCACAGTGTAACCTTTTCCAGCTTGAGTCTCCCGTTTTGACAAACGGTGAGTTTGAGGCCTTAGTGAATCATATGGGCAGCAGCTCCCTTGTAATTGATTGCTGCTACACGCCAAACGAAGGAGAAGATTCACTCAGAGCAGCGATTGATCGAATTAAACTAGAAGCACAACAAGCCGTACGCAGAGGGTCAGTGCATCTTGTTCTATCAGATCGCTCTGTTGACGCTGAAAAAATAGCCATACCGATGATCTTGGCAACCGGAGCCGTGCACTCATTCCTTCATGAGCAGCGCCTCCGCACATTTGTCTCTCTCAACATTACGACCGGAGCCTGCTTAGACGTCCACAACTTTGCAGTATTGATTGGTGTAGGTGCAACAACAGTCAACGCCTACATGGCACAAGACTCGTTGATTGACCGTCACAGTAGGGGGCTCTTCCCAGACCATTCCTTGGATCAGGTGATTTCTAACTTTAAGGAAGCAATAAACCAAGGCCTGTTGAAAATCATGAGTAAGATGGGCATCTCCATCATCTCCTCTTATCGTGGTGGTTACAATTTTGAGGCCATTGGCCTGTCACGTACCCTAGTGGATGAGTTCTTTCCCGGTATGGCCAGTCGGATTTCTGGCATTGGACTCATCGGTATCAACAAAATTCTTCAGGCGCGCCATGCGAAAGGCTATCAGGCCTCAAACGTCGTTGTGCCACTCGGCGGTTTCTATCGCTATAGAAAACAGGGCGAGCATCACAGCTGGGAAGCTGGATTGATGCACACCATGCAAACCGCGGTAGCTAATGAGTCCTTTTCAACGTTCAAAAAATATACCGAAGCGCTCAATCAGCAACAGCCAACGGCCATCCGCGATCTTTTGGGGATCAAGTATGACGAAGCGCAGCCTGTCTCCATTGATGATGTTGAGTCCATTACCTCGATTCGCAAACATTTTGTGACACCCGGCATGTCGCTGGGTGCTTTGAGTCCAGAGGCACACGGCACGCTCAATATCGCAATGAACCGTATTGGTGCCAAATCTGTTTCCGGTGAAGGCGGGGAAGTTCCGGAACGCTACACACCCAATCCCAATGGTGACAACGCTAACTCGGCCATTAAGCAAGTTGCCTCCGGTCGCTTTGGTGTCACCGCCGAGTACCTCAATCAATGCCGTGAAATTGAAATCAAAATGGCCCAAGGTGCCAAACCTGGTGAAGGCGGCCAGCTCCCGGGCTTCAAGGTAACCGCGGAGATAGCACGCCTGCGCCACGCCACTGAAGGCGTCATGTTGATTTCTCCGCCACCGCACCATGATATCTATTCAATTGAGGATCTGGCACAGCTGATCTACGATCTGAAACAGATTAATCCCGACGCGCAAGTTTGTGTTAAGCTGGTTGCCCGTTCCGGTATTGGAACCATTGCCGCTGGTGTTGCCAAAGCTAAGGCTGATGTCATTTTGATTTCTGGTCATTCCGGCGGTACAGGCGCCAGTCCGCAGACTTCAATAAAGTATGTAGGGTTGCCTTGGGAAATGGGTCTGTCAGAGGTTCATCAAGTCCTATCCCTCAATCGTCTGCGCCACAACATCAAGCTTCGCACCGACGGCGGTCTTAGAACAGGGCGGGATATTGTGATTGCTGCCATGTTGGGAGCCGAAGAATTCGGTATTGGAACAGCCTCTCTTGTTGCAATGGGCTGCATCATGGTTCGTCAATGCCACTCCAACACCTGTCCAGTGGGTGTTTGTACGCAAGATTCGGCCCTGCGCGACAAGTTTACAGGAACCCCAGAGAAGGTCGTTAACCTCTTCTCTTTCCTTGCTGAGGAAGTTCGCGAGATCCTGTCAGAGCTCGGATTCAAAACCCTAAACGAGATTATCGGTCGCACGGATCTCTTAACCCAGGTCAGCCGTGGTGCAGAACACCTCGACGACTTGGATTTGAACCCTCTTTTAGCCAAAGCAGACTCAGGCGGATTGCCGACCTATTGCACAAGAACGGAACGTAACCCGGTTCCAGAAAGTCTTGATGCCTTGATGATCAAAGACGCCCACACTCTGTTTGAAAAGGGCGAAAAGATCCAGCTAGAATATACCGTTAAAAATACTGACAGAGCCGTCGGCACGGCTTTGTCATCCAAAATCGTCCGTAAGTTCGGCATGAGTGTTTTGGACCCAGGCCACGTGAAAATCCGCATGAGAGGGTCTGCTGGACAATCCTTAGCTGCCTGGGCTGTAAAGGGTATACACTTGGAGGTGCGCGGCGACGCCAATGACTACGTCGGCAAAGGCCTTTCTGGTGCAACGGTGGTGGTCAGACCACTGCTCACGTCTAAACTTCAGAGCCAAAAAAACACCATCATCGGCAATACAGTTCTCTATGGAGCAACGGCCGGTCACCTCTATGCAGCCGGTCAAGCAGGTGAGCGTTTTGCAGTTCGTAATTCCGGCGCTACAGCAGTGATTGAGGGTTGCGGCACCAATGGTTGCGAATACATGACCGGCGGTACGGCTGTAATCTTGGGTTCAGTTGGCGATAATTTCGGTGCTGGTATGACGGGCGGCATGGCCTTTGTTTACGACCGCGAAGGCTTCTTTCAGGATCGCGTCAACGAAGAGTCTGTTGTGTACCAAAGAATTGGATCACAACACTATGAGGCGAAACTCAAATCCTTCATTAGCGATCATGTTAAAGAAACAAACTCTGCCTTCGCACAGCACTTACTTGATGACTGGGAAGATGAGGTTGATATGTTCTGGCAAATCATCCCAAAGGAAATGCTTAACAAACTGGAACGACCCTTAATCGATTTGGAAGCTGTGGTTGCTTAAGTAACATTAGGACTTGTGATACGAATTAGATTCGCTATTGATCAGTTTCGATTCCTTTTGGCCGCTCTGCAGCCTTAATCTTGTATTGGTAACTTATGCGCAGGCTTCATCACAGACCCTTTGATGCTGCTTCACGGATGGCACGTATTCTCCTGGCTGAAAAACGCCTGGAATTTGAGCTGAGTGAAGTTGGCGACGATGATCTGGAAATGGGGAATTTCGAAGTTCCACTGTTGGAAGAAGAGAATGGTGATTCCATTCCCTACCTCCCGGTGATCATAGAATATCTAGAAGAAGCCTACCCAAGTCTCCCAATGCTGGGTGACTCCCTGTTGGATAAAGCGGAAGTTAGACGACTAACCCATATTTTCTCAACAGGCTTTTCTCAACGCGTAACAGAACCTCTTGTTTTTGAGAAAATCATTAAGCCGTCACAAAAAATTGGACAGGCTGACCCTGCGGTATTGAGAACGGGTTACCAGGAACAAAAGTCCTACTTGGAATACATATCCTGGCTATACGATCAACGCAATTGGCTTGCTGGCGGCAACCTCTCGATGGCGGACATCGCAGCAGCAGCTCAGGTTTCTTTGCTGGACTACGCCCATGCAATTAATTGGGACGAGTATCCAGTTGTGAAAGACTGGTATGTACGTTTCAAATCACGTCCATCCATGAGGGCGATTTTGACAGACTTCATCCCTGGTACACGCCCGCCGTCTTATTACTCAGAGTTGGATTTCTAGCTCAGTTCGGATCGTTTAAGGATTGGTATCGGCTAGTTTGTGCTGGCTTCCAATTCCTGCAATTTTTGTAGGTTTCTTTCAGCAATCCCTGACTGGGGCGTCCCAGGGCCTAGGGCTGTTACCTTGGTCCAGTCTTCGCGCGCACCCTGATGGTCACCTTGCGAACTTCTAATGTTGCCTCTTTCCAAAAATGCAGCCACTGAAATTGGATCCAATCTAAGCGCGCGAGCGATATCGGTTTTGGCGCGATCCATAAGATTAACATAGCGATAGGCCGTCGCTCTCAAAACCAACGTGTCGACATTTTTGGTATCCAAGGCATGCGAGAAATCCAAATCTTGAATCACTTCATTCCACTGCTTTTGCCGAGCATATGCAATTGCCCGTGACTTCCAAACTTGTGGGTTTTGGGGGTCGATCTTCAAACTTTCGCCATAAGACGCGATCGCTTTATCCAAATTGCCTTCTTGTTCCCAGATCTGGCCTGCCTGACCAAGAAGTGCTGCTTTACGACCAAGCTGCTCAGGCGGTTGAACAGCCGCCAGTTCCGTAATTAGATCGGCAGCTTCGCCAAATTGACCAAGGTTCATACGCGCAGTTGCCATGCAGTGAATAGCAGCGCCGTTTTCCTGTTGTGACATCCATTGAGTGGCGTAGTCCAATCCCTGTTGAGCGTTAGCGCTCGTCGCTAGTGCCATGCATGAATTGTAGTCAGGCGCGACTCCGCCATCATTTGTTGCTTGCGCATAGGCTGACACTTCCTTGAAAAGGAAAAGTGTTGCGCACAAGACAACAGAAAATCCCCAAATCAGTTTGGATATGGAAGATGGCTTTAGCATTGAATTAAGGGGTCGCCTTTCAGAACTTGCTAGACAAGATTATTTTTAGCGCTATCAGATGATCGGATTCCATTATCTAACATTTGAGTTTCTATGTCGAGTCACGCGAATCGAAAATTTTTCTGTTTTGGCCTGGGTTTCACGTCTTTGTCACTTTGTGATCGACTCTTAGACGCAGGATGGGAAATCGCCGGTACTGTTCGATCAGAACAAAAAGCGAATCTGCTGCGGGAGCGCGGTATTGAGACTTTTATTTTTGATGGAATCCAGTCGAATCCGCGAATCAATAAGGCGATTTGCGAATCGAATTTCATATTGAATTCAGTGCCTATCCCGGATTCAATCGATCCTGTTTTCGACATTTACGGCTCGCAGATTGAGGCTTGTCCAAATTTGCAATGGTTTGGGTACCTTTCCACAACCGTCGTTTACGGTAATCACGATGGCGCTTGGGTCAGCGAGGAGACAGCTTGCAAGCCCTCAGGGAAACGCGGTGTCAATCGATTGCAGGCTGAGCAAGCTTGGGCCAGCCTCGACCTTCCGCTTCATATCTTTCGTTTGGCAGGGATCTACGGCCCAGGAAGAAACGCGTTGGAGACGATCAAGGCCGGAAAAGCCAAGAGAATAGACAAGCCGGGGCAAGTGTTTAGCCGCATCCATGTCGAAGATATTGCCACAGCACTATTGGCATCAATGGATCACCCAGAAGGATTGCCAACAGAAGCCGCGATCTACAATCTCTGCGACGATGAACCCTGTGAACCAAGAGACGTCATTGAGTACGGCTGCGCTCTTCTAGGCGTCTCACTGCCGCCTCTAGTACCCTATGAAGACGCCAACCTGTCACCGATGGGCCGCACTTTCTATGATGACAACAAGAGAGTAAGCAATGAGAAAATCAAGCGGGATCTAGGTGTGCAATTAGGCTATCCAAACTACCGCGTGGCTCTAGATGAGTTGGCTAAATAGGAACAGTTAATCGTCCAACAAGCTGTCAAGAATGTTGGCGAGCCCTTGCAATTGATTTGGCTCTGACATTCTGTGGTCACCCTCTTTTACCAAAACTGTTTCAACGTCTGTTGATTCCAGTTTCTCAACTATTCTGAGAGCGGTTTCCCAAGGCACGTCAGCGTCCTTCATCCCTTGATAGAGACGAACAGGACAGGTCAGTGCAATAGGCCCATCCAACAAAATGTGATCGAGGCCGTCATCGATGAGAGCCTTGGTAATGATGTAGGGATCATCTCCATAATCCGTTGGCTTTTCAAAGCGGCCTTGCGTTGTAATCATCTGTTTTACATCATCAGAAAAGGACGCCCACATCAGATCTCGTGTGAAATCTGGAGCCGCTGCAATGCCCACCAATGAATGCAGACGCTCTGATCTGGCAAGAGCTGCTAACAACATGATCCAGCCGCCCATCGAAGAGCCGACTAGAACAAGCGGACCGGAAGTAAGCTGATCAATCACAGCCAAACTATCATCTTTCCATCGGCCAATCGTGCCGTCCGCGAAACTGCCTGACGACTGGCCATGTCCGAAATAGTCGAACCGGACGAACCCAAGACCGCGCGCCTTAGCGAATTCCTCCAAATAGATCGCTTTGGTTCCTGTCATATCCGACATAAATCCGCCTAAGAAGACAATTGTAGGTGCCGTTGAATCGGCAGCTGGTGCCAATCTGTGGTACGCCAGACTTGCGCCACCCTCACGAGTTAGAGTAAGGGCTTGTTTATCTTGATAATCTTCGCTCATAGGACCTTTGTTTAACAATGGATCTTTCATCCAACCCAGAAAATCTTTTAGATCAATGGGCGGAAACTCTCTTTGCTAATGATACACTGGCTGGCCGCAGAGCGGAAGGCTTGGTTGTTCTCCAAGTTTTGCCTGAACTCGATACTGGCGGAGTAGAGCGCGGCGCTGTTGATTTAGCTAATTTTATCGCTTCTGAAGGCGGGCTTGCTTTAGTTGCCAGTGCCGGTGGTCGAATGGAGCAAAAGCTCGATCGCCAAGGCTGCGTTCACATCAAAATGCCACTTCACAGCAAAAACCCTTTGATCATTCTGCGAAATGCACGGCGACTGAAGAAGGTTATCCGTGATTATCGGGTTAACATAGTCCATGCAAGATCGCGCGCGCCTGCTTGGTCGGCAGAAAGAGCCTGTCGGAAATCGGGCGCCTTTTTTGTAACAACAGCCCACGGTCCTTACAGTTTCAAGAATCGCTTGAAAAAGCGCTACAACACGATCATGTCTGCAGGTCAGCGGGTAATTGCGGTTTCTCATTTTATCGCTGACTATTTGCATCGGAGTTATCAAACACCAAAGGGCAAGATCCACGTCATTCACCGCGGTGTTGATCTAGACGAATTCAACGAAGGTGCGATCACGTCGCTTCGCATTGCCCGCATGGTTTCCGCCTGGCGATTGCCGGAAGATAGGCAAATCGTCGTCTTGCCAGGTCGCCTAACTGGCTGGAAAGGTCAAAAACTCTTTATTGAAGCCATTTCCAAACTGAAGCACCTCCCGCTTTGTTGTTTGATGGTTGGGTCTCATCAGGGCCGACAGGAGTACTTTGAAGAACTCAGGTCCCTCATTAAAAAGCATGAGTTGGAAGATACGATTTCCATAGTCGGAAATTGCGATGACATGCCGACGCTATACAAACTGGCGGATGTTGTTGTTTCCGCCTCTATTGAGCCAGAGGCCTTTGGGCGGGTCGTCGCGGAAGCGCAAGCTATGGGCACTTTACCCGTTGCCCCCGACCATGGCGGAGCGGTCGAGCAAATTGTTCCTGATGAAAATGGATTTTTGTTTTCCTCAGGTGATCCCGATGACATGGCCTATGCGATAGAGCGAGCACTCAGCCTTAATCTGAATGATAACACTCAGATGCGCGAAAATGCGATTGAGTCTGTTGAGGCTTCTTTCACAAAGTCAAGAATGTGCCGTTTAACGTTGGCCGTTTATTGGGAGCTCATTCACAACGAGACACCGTACGGCACTGAAAGTTACAACGAATAGTATCGCAGTAACTTTCCCATAGCGGAGTTTACTCGTCGCTAACCTTCATACCCATTGAGTGGTAACCACCGTCAACATGAAGAATTGAACCAGTTACACCCGAAGAAAGGCCACTGCAGAGATAAAGACCTGCGTCGCCTACTTCTTCTTGTGACGCATTCCGCAACATTGGCGCTGTGTCAGCAGACTGACGAAACACCTTACGAGCGTCACCTATCACAGCACCTGCAAGGGTTCTCATAGGGCCAGCAGATATAGCGTTCACTCTGATGCCTTGAGGACCAAGATCAACAGCCAAATAACGAGCACTGGCTTCTAG
>CAJQQJ010000017.1 GCA_905480445.1 uncultured Alphaproteobacteria bacterium
GCGAACACGACCATACAATTCCACTGACGTCATCCTCGCCCTCTGACAAAACAGAGAGCTTAACACTGGCGGACTTTTACTCCGGCCACAGCAGAAATATTCCGCCGCTTCAGTGGTGGATTATTGCACCGGCGTTCTCAGATTGGCTTTTTCCTTAACGAATCTGCCGTTGGTGTTTACACGATCGCTGCTATGGCGTTTGAGCTAGCGTCACAGCTAATTTTTGTTGTCAGGCTTAACTTAAACCCATTGCTGACCAAGTATTTCAATCAGCAGAATTTTTCTAGCTTATTAAAATTGAGCCGTATCAGTACCGTCGGAATGGGCGCCGTTATGGCATTTGGGTTCCTCATAGCCTATCTTCTTTTCCCAATTGTTGTCACACTGATTTTCGACGATCCAGTTTATCTTGACGCTGCTGTCCCTTTGAATTGGCTGTTTTTGTCACTGATTATTGCTTCGGGGATTTTGTCCTTCAACATGATACTGACGCAGTGCGGAAAACCAGAATGGCATTCTCTTTATATGATCGTCACTTTGATCATTAACATTATTGCCAACGCCTTCTTGGTACCGGCTTTAGGAATAGCAGGAGCTGCACTTGGCACTTGTATAGCGGTCGTTGCTTCTGGCTTCCTATTGATCCTAATGGCCCGTTTGCTTCTGGGTGTCAGATTACTTTTCTAGGAAGATGTCCGAGAACTCCTAGGTTAAAAGTTACCTACGTCTCGAGGCCGGGCAAACTGAAAAATGGTGCTGGTGATAGGACTTGAACCTACGACCCTGTCATTACGAATGACATGCTCTACCAACTGAGCTACACCAGCACGGTCACAAAGCTTTTCAAAGCTCTTGGAGTCGTTCCTATCTAAACTGCCTTTCTTTCAAAGGCAACGGCTTAGAGGCCTAGCTCACGTCTCCAAAGACTTCATTTTCCCTGCGCTCGATGTAAGCAAGAAGCTCTTCGTTTTTCGCTTCATCCAACTTGGGTTGTTGGTACTCACCGAGTTGTTTCTTAGCGAATTCTAACGCGCGTTGAGTGACGTCTTTTGAGCCTTCTGCTTCCCACTGCTCAATGGAATTATTGTCGAACAGTTTAGGCATAAAGAAAGCACTTTCAAAGTTGTCTTGAGTATGTTGATGACCGAGATAATGCCCGCCAGGGCCGATGTCCCTAACGGCGGCCAAAGCTTCGTCGAAATCGTCCCATTTCAGCCCTTCGGTCATCCGGTAGGCCATTGCGCATTGCTCTGCGTCGACCACAAATTTGGCCATTGAGCAATGCATGCCGGCTTCGTTCCAACCAGCAGAATGCCAAATGTAGTTTGCTCCTGACATCATGACCGCCATCAGGGTTGTCGCACTTTCATAACCTGCTTGAGCGTCAAAGGTTTTCGCGCCGCCTAGCGTGTTCGATGTACGCCAAGGCACATCATAATATCGTGCCATTTGCCCGATCATGAAGTTCATGAGGCTAATCTCGGGCGTGCCAGCCATGGGGGCACCAGAAGCCATGGATACAGTTGAGAGGTAGTGGCCATAGATAGCTGGAGCGCCTTTACGAACGACTTGTGTGTAGGCGAGTGCAGACAAGGCTTCAGCGTTGAGCTGTGCCACAGCTGGAACAGTGGATGCAGGGGTGTTAGCACCGCCAAGCACAAAGGGCGAGCAAAGCACTGGCTGATTGTGACGGATGAAAGCGCGCAGTGCGCCGAGCATAGACTCATCCCAAACAAGAGGTGAGTTGCCATTGATGTTTGCGGTGACAACAGGGTGTGTGTCGACGAAATCCTCACCGAAAAGTATCTTCACCATAGCCATGACATCTTCACCGTTTTCACCGGTCGTCGACATGCCCATGAACGTCTTGTCAGAGTGGACCATTGAAGAATAGGTAATCCAAAGGTGACGGTGATTGACCGGCTTGTCCATGGGCTCACAAATCACGTGAGCCGTTGAATGCATAGCAGGCGCCATATGCGATAGCTTGTGGAAGTTGTTTAGATCTTCCAGTGAGCCCCAGCGGCGCTTGTTTTCTAGATCGGTGATAAAGGGAGCGCCGGTCATAGGCACGAAGATTGAACGACCGTCGCCAAGGGTGACGGTCTTCTTTGGATCACGGGCATGAAGAGTGATCGAGGAGGGGATTGAGGCAATTAGCTCCTTAATCAGCCCGCGGTCAAAACGGACACGCTCGCCATCGACATCGGCCCCAGCTGCTTTCCAGTCTCGCAGTGAAATCTCATCACGAAAGTCGACTCCAACCTCTTCTAGGATGGACATGGAGGCATCATCGATCTTTTCGATCTGCTGTTGATCCATCGGCTCGGTGAGCGGCAGGTTTCGCGTTAGATGTGGGAGCATGTCGACATCAATGGCTGAACGAAGGGCGCGACGAGAACCGCGACCACCCCGGCGAATTGTTCCTGTAGCATCGGTCATTATAAGTTCTTTCCTGCGCGTAGATGTGACCACCAAAGATGCGCTTTGGCACCGAGGGTCATGAATGGTTCGGGGTACAGTTTTTTTGGTTCGCCAAAAGATCGGAATGTCTTGAGGTCTTCATTGTCCTGGCCGGTGGCCAACTCGGCGATCAGCTTGCCTGAGAGCGTGCCTTGCATGACGCCCAAGCCTTGCTGAGCGCAGGCCACGAATAGGCCGGGCTCGAGCTCGCCGAAGGCTGGTGCGGAATTGAGCGACAGACAGAGATGGCCACCCCATCGATGCTCCATTGCTACTTCGCCTAGCATCGGGAAGCGTGCTGCAAAAGCTCGGTCTTGAACCTTGCCGAGATTGCGGATCTGGCTGGCGGATGTTTCGCCAGTCGGATTGTAAGTAAAGACAGAGCGGACCACGATCCGGCCTTCGGATAATTTTCTGACAGAAGTGCCCATTGGGTGAGCAGAAACAATACCCCATTGCGGATCACCGCCCAGTGCCCTCTGCTCAGCATCGCTTAACTGCCTAGTCATCGAAGCGAAGGTGTAGACATGCATCAGGCGGCGCTTCATGAAACCGAATGAGTTGAGGTGGCCGTTGACGGTTAGAATGATTCTGGGAGCCGAAACGGAGCCTTTGGCGGTTCTGACAAAGCTCTTGGAAATTTCTGTTACGGGAGAGTTCTCAAAGATATCGACCTGAGCCCTCAAACCGTTAGCCAATCCTCTAACATAGCCTGCAGGTTGGATTTGTGCTCCGGAATGAGCATGCATGCCGCCGGAGTAATAGTTGGTACCGGTGACTGAGCTCATCGCCTGGGCATCCAGGCTTGTGAAGCTTTCTCCCAAGCGGGTCAAGTGCTCCTCGAATGCCTTCAGCGAAGCCATGCCCACCTGGTCGACGGCGCCGTGGATCTTGCCACAGCGGTTGAAGTAAGCCTGGAGCCCATAGTCATCAACGGCTTGCTGTGCGAACTCAATCGCCGTCCGATTAAGTCGGATGTGTTCAAGGTCTTTTTTCAACCCACCAGCATAGTCGTCGCTTTGCAACTCGTGAGGGATGTCGATCATGAAACCTGAGTTACGTCCAGCAGCACCCCAGCCAACGGGCTGAGCATCAACAATGACGACTCTGTCTTGCGGGCGCAGTTGGGTCAGGCGTCTGGCTGCAGATAGCCCTGCGAAACCAGCGCCGACGATCACCCAGTCGGCTTTGATATTCCCTTCCAGTTCCTTTGGGCGAGCAGGCTCTGGCAGGATTTCGTACCAACCAGAGCCCGGCAAGTCCCTGGGAAACCTGGTGACCTTAATCGAGTTCACCGTCGGTCCCGGCGTCAGAAATGTCGACCCAAATGGTTTTCATTTCAGTGTACTGATCGTGAGCGTGGATGGAGTTGTCACGGCCACCAAAACCGGATTGCTTGTAGCCGCCAAAGGGTGTGGAGATATCCCCTTCGCCGAAGCAGTTAACCGTCACTGTGCCAGCCTTGATAGCACGAGCAACGCGGTGAGCCCGGCGAACGTTGGCTGTGAAGACGGAAGCGGCGAGACCATAGTTGGTATCGTTGGCCACTTTCACAGCTTCATCGACAGAGCCTACAGTAATGATCGCTAGGACCGGGCCGAAGATCTCCTCCCGCGCAATGGTCATGTTCGGTTTGATGTCATCGAAGATGGTTGGTTCAATAAAGAGGCCGTCGCCATTTTCAATTGCCTTGCCACCTAGTAAGATTTTGCCGTCTTCTTGTTTGCCTTTTTCGATATATCCTAGGATTGAGTTGTATTGGTCTTGTGAAACGATGGCACCCAGGCGATTAGATGGATCGAGTGGGTCACCTGTGCGCCACTCTTGGGCGCGGTGTAGAATGCGTTCAACAAGGGCATCTTTGATGTCTTTGTGGACGATGAGCCTTGAGTTTGACGAACAGTTCTCGCCCATGTTCCAGAAGACCGCGTTGACAACGTGCTCTGCAACCACGTCCAGATGTTCGGCGTCATCGAGAACCACACAAGGATTCTTGCCACCACATTCCAAAACTACTTTCTTCAGATTTGATTGAGCTGAATACTCAAGGAAGTAACGACCGACTTCAGTGGAACCTGTAAAGGAGATCATGTCTACATCCATGTGACGACCGAGTGCTTGGCCGGCTGTCTCACCGAGGCCTGTTACGACGGAGAATACGCCATCTGGCACACCTGCTTCCGAGGCTAGCTCGGCGACACGCAAGGCGGTCATGGTTGTTTGTTCTGCCGGTTTGATAATTACTGAGTTGCCAGCTGCTAGCGCAGGCCCGAGTTTCCAAGCAATCATCAACATAGGAAAGTTCCATGGCAGAATCGCTCCAACAACACCGATAGGCTCTCTAACGATCATGGCGACGGCGTCGTCACCCGCTGGTGCCATTTGATCGTATATCTTGTCGGTGGCTTCGGCGTGCCACTCCAGACAATGGAGTGATTCAGGAATATCTACGTTTTCGATTTCCTGGATTGGTTTGCCGCTTTCTATTGATTCCAGAACAGCGATTTCTCGCGCATTACGGCGGATTAATTTACAGAGTTGGATGATAACTTTCTTACGCTCTGTCGGGTGCATCTTGGCCCAAACACCGGATTCAAAAGCGTCACGGGCTTTCTCAACTGCCTTGTCGACATCGGCCTGATCACAAGATGCTATCTTGGCGAGCACTTTGCCGGTCGCAGGATTCACAGTTTCAAAGGTATCGCCTGACGCTGCGGCGCAAGCCTTGCCATTAATGTAGGCACCGGTTGGCAGATGAAGTCCATCGGCAATAGCCTGATACTCATCGCGGGTTAGAAGTGACATGTTTGATATCTCCTACGCGTAGTCTTGTTCGATTTTGGCCATCGTCGCTTTCAGCGTTTTCAGGACCATTTCGATGTTGCGTTTGTCTTCTTTGTTGAGGCCTCTTAGCGGTTTGCGCACCGGCCCAACGGGCAGGCCGTCGAGTTCGCAAGCGTACTTGATGGACTGGACGAATTTTCCACTCTGCTCAAGGATACCCATGAAAGGCATGAGCGCTGACATTATACGACGGCCTTTGGCGACATCGTTTTCAACCGCAACAGCCTGATAGAGGGCAATGTGTTCTTTGGGCAGACAGTTTCCGCCTGCACAGACCCAGCCGCGCGCACCCCAAGCAAAGAACTCCAACGCTTGGTCGTCCATGCCGCAAAGCAGCGTAATGTGCGGGTACTCTCGTGCCAACATGTGCAGTTGGTTGATATCACCCGTTGACTCTTTGATGGCAGCGAAATTCGGGCTGCGGCCGACACGGTCGAAGAACTCAGCGCCCATTGTGGTACCGGTGCGACCTGGATAGTTGTAAAGCATGATGGGCAGGTTGGCAGCGCGGTCTATGGCAAGAGCATGATTGGCGAGCTCCAACTGTGTGGGGACCGCGTAGTAAGGGGCCGCCATCAACAGTGCGTCAGCGCCGTTGGCTTTCGCGATCTCTGCGTACTCGATGCAGTCTTCTGTTCGGATAGCAGTCACACCTACGATCATCGGTACACGACCATTGATCGTCTTCTGGGCCAACTGAACCATTTCCACGCGCTCTTCTTTTGACTGCGCGTAGTATTCGCCGGTTGTGCCGCCGATGATAATACCGTGCACACCGGAATCAATGAGGTGTTCTAAAACAACCTTGAAACCTTCACGGTCGATGGAGCCATCTTCATTGTGTGGTGTGATTGCCGGAGGGTAGATGCCTTCGAACTTCATAAGTGACCTTTCTTCAGACCTTGCCTTGATCTCTTTTAGGGATTATGAGTTCTTCTGTAATTGTATTTTTAAAATATACAATCTTTATTTGGAGTCTTCCACGTGAATGTCAGCGTGGTTACGAAAGCATGAACAAGATTACAAAACCGGTCGCTAAAACGCTTACTAAAACCCACGGTTCCTCAGTAAAACCAATCTATGAAGAACTCCGTCGCCAGATAATCTCGACAGAGCTGGCGCCCGGTTCTGACATTGATGAAAAATCGCTTGTCGATGCCTTCGGCGTATCACGCACGCCTGTCCGCGAAGCACTAATCCGCCTGGCTTCTGATGGCTTGATCGATATGAAGCCCAACCGTGGTGCTTCTGTTTCGTCGTTGGATCTCAACAAACTGCGGGCTATTTTTGAGGCCAGTGATTTGATGGAGCGGGTCACGGTGCGATTAGCATGTTTGAGGCGCAGTGAAAAAGATTTGCAGGCCATGTTCGAGCACCTC
>CAJQQJ010000018.1 GCA_905480445.1 uncultured Alphaproteobacteria bacterium
GGCGAACACGACCATACAATTCCACTGACGTCATCCTCGCCCTCTGACAAAACAGAGAGCTTAACACTGGCGGACTTTTACTCCGGCCACAGCAGAAATATTCCGCCGCTTCAGTGGTGGATTATTGCACCGGCGTTCTCACAACTGCCTTCTTACCGCAGTACTCATGCCAAAACTTACTCACACGCCGTATCTGACGCAGCATGTAATCACTCGTCTGCTGCTGATTCGCTTTGTTGTTGTGAGCATAAGTGCCACGTGCGTTCTGACTTTCACGCAGTTTTGCATATTCGCAGAGCACATCACTGAAGCGTTTAATCTGCAGTGGCAGTTGTTCTTCTTTGCGAAACTCTAACTCATAGTGCGCACGTGCTGCCAAATCACGTGCTTTGTTTAAGTCTCGTGTCTTAAGGCTTTTGTGGATGTACTGACGCTTACCTTTGTATAATCGCACTTGGAAGATGCCATTGCGACTAAACAACAGCACCCTTCCATCAAGCAGTTTCTCTTCAAACTCGCCTTCAGTTTTGCCTAACAAATGCCTAACAACCTATGCAAATTCGCCATTTGCATAACAATTGCATAACATTTTATGCAGTGCAATAGGCCGTTAAGTCACTGTTATTAAACAGTTTTACATGCGCCCATGACAGTGCTTGAATTTCTTACCTGAATTACATGGGCAAGGTGCGTTCCTCGGAACTTTCCCCCACGTAGTTGGATCATTTGCGTCAATTTCCGCAGCGGCTTGATTGCGGAATGGCTGTGCTGCAGCCATTTCTTCAGGTGTTGGAATATCGTCATCATCTGGATAATCCATCTCTTCTGCAGATTGCAGTTCTACCCGGTTGATAACCATGCAAACCGTTTTGCGGATATTGGTGAGAAGCTCCTCAAAGAGTGCAAAACTTTCCTGTTTGTATTCGTTCAGTGGATTACGCTGGCCAATAGCTCTGAGGCCAATACCGTCGCGCAGCTGAATAACGAGCAGCAAATGCTCTTTCCACTGTTGATCCAGAATCTGCAGCAAGATGGATTTTTCGGCCATTCTCATTGTCTCTGGGCCGAAATTAGCAGCCTTGCGCGCCATATGCTTGTCAGCTTCTGCAACGATACGGTCGTACAGCTCTTCGTCGGCAACACCTTCTTCTGCGGCCCACTCTGCCACAGGAAGACCTAGACCGAGTAGCTCTTCAATGTCTGTCTCCAAACCAGAAGTATTCCACTTTTCTGGGTATGAGCCAGGAGGGATATGGATGTTGATCGCATCTTCGATGGCCTGGTGGCGCATGTCAGTAACAGTCTCAGAAACATCTTCAGCTCTCATGACTTCACGGCGTTGCTCATAAATGACCTTTCGTTGGTCATTCATCACGTCATCGTATTTCAGCAAGTTCTTACGGATCTCAAAGTTGCGGCCTTCAACCTTGGTCTGGGCTTTTGCGATGGCTTTGTTGATCCAAGTATGGATGATGGCTTCGCCTTCTTCCAGACCTAGTTTTTGGAGCATTGAGTCCATGCGGTCAGAGCCGAAAATTCTCATGAGGTCATCTTCCAAACTTAGGAAGAATTGTGTGCGGCCCGGATCACCCTGGCGACCTGAACGGCCTCTCAACTGGTTATCGATGCGTCGGCTTTCGTGTCGCTCAGTACCGATGACATAAAGACCGCCGGCCGCTAGAACTTGTTTTCTCTTTTCAGCGATTTCAGATTTTAGCTTAGCAGTTTTTTCTGCTTTGACTTCTTCGCTATCACCGTCGTCGAGCTCTTGCTCGAGGGTCAAGCCGAGATTACCACCAAGCTGGATATCCGTACCGCGACCCGCCATGTTTGTGGCGATTGTCACAGCACCGGGAACGCCTGCATTGGCTATGATGCTGGCCTCTTGTTCGTGGAATCGAGCGTTCAAAACAGAGTGCTCAATACCCTGCTTCTTCAGTTCGCCAGCAATAAATTCAGACTTTGCGATGGAAACCGTACCGACCAAAACAGGTTGGCTTTTCTTGTTGGCTTCAACAATCTCTTCTACTATTGCCGTGTATTTCTCACGCGCTGTTCTGAATACCTTGTCGTCTTCGTCAATCCTGATCATCGGCGCGTTTGTTGGGATCGCGTTGACTTCAAGATTGTAGATTTCGCTGAATTCTCCTGCTTCCGTCAAAGCCGTACCAGTCATACCGGCCAGTTTTGGGTAAAGGCGGAAAAAATTCTGGAAAGTGATTGAGGCCAGTGTGTGATTTTCCTGCTGGATCGATACGTGTTCTTTGGCTTCTAGAGCCTGGTGCAAACCTTCAGAGAAACGGCGACCGTCCATTGCGCGACCAGTGAATTCATCAATGATGACGATTTCATCATTGCGAACCATGTAGTCTTTGTCTTTTGTGAACAACTTGTGCGCTTTTAGCGCGGAATTGATGTGATGCAACAAAGCTATGTTATGCATATCATAGAGGGTTGTGTCTTTTTCCATCATACCGGCTTCGATCAACATGGCCTCTGCATGCTCAATGCCTTCTTCAGTCATATTGATGGTGCGGGCTTTTTCGTCCATGTCATAGTCGGCTTCGACCATACCAGGCATGACTGTGTCGACCTGACGGTAGAGGTCAGAGGAGTCTTCGGCGGGGCCGGAAATGATCAGCGGCGTCCTGGCTTCATCGATCAGAATAGAGTCAACTTCATCGACGATCGCAAAGTTGAAGTCGCGTTGGACCATTGAATCCAAGCGGAATTTCATATTGTCGCGAAGGTAATCAAAACCAAGTTCGTTGTTCGTGCCGTATGTCACGTCGCTTGCGTAGGCAACACGTCGCTCATCGTCGTTCATACCAGGTACAATGGCACCTGTTGTCAGGCCTAGGAAACTGTAAACTTCACCCATATCGTCTGCATCACGCTTAGCCAGGTAATCGTTTACCGTAACAACGTGCGCGCCTTTACCTTCGATAGCATTTAGGTAAATTGGCAAAGTCGCGGTCAAGGTTTTACCTTCACCTGTTGCCATCTCAGCAATGATACCTTCGTGAAGGATCATGCCACCAGCCATCTGGACGTCGAAATGGCGCAGTCCAAGTGTCCGCTTGGATGCTTCTCTAACAACCGCAAAGGCCTCATTCATGACGTCGTCAAGTGTCTCGCCGTTTGCTAGTCTTTCACGGAGCTGAGCGGTACAAGCCTTCAGTTCTTCGTCGCTCATTGCTTCGTATTGAGGCTCCAGTGCACTGATTTTTTCTGCACGCGCCAATAATTTCTTCACTTGGCGGTCATTGACAGAGCCAAAAATCTTTTTGGCAATTCCTGCGAACATAGAGCACTAATCCTGTACTAAGCTGATTTCATTACAAATAGGCTTGGGTAAACCGGCCACACAGATAGGCACTGTTTAGTGGGCTGTCAATGACAGCGCGAGCAATCGCGATTGAATGAGAGCATTAATGACGGAAATGGCGCATTCCAGTGAACACCATCGCGAGTCCCGCCTCATCTGCTCGGTCAATTACCTCTTGATCACGCATGGACCCACCTGGCTGAATAACCGCACTTGCGCCTGCGTTTATTGCCGCATCAAGGCCATCGGCGAAAGGAAAGAAAGCGTCAGAAGCTACGACGCAGCTATCAGTCGAAAGATTAGCGTCTTCAGCTTTGCGAGCGGCTATTCTGGCTGAATCCACCCGGCTCATCTGGCCTGCTCCTATACCAAGCGTGGCGCCATTCTTGGCATAGATAATAGCGTTCGATTTGACATGTTTGCCAACACGGAATGCAAAAAGGAGATCCGCAATCTCTAGAACTGTGGGTTGTCGTTTCGTGACAACTTTCAACGCCTCAGCTGTGATCTGGCCGTTGTCCCTGTTTTGAACCAGCATACCACCAGCAATCGACTTGAAGGTCATTCCGGGCTCAACGGCGTTTGGTAGGCCTTCAGTCAAAAGTAAACGAAGGTTAGGCTTGGAAGCGATCACAGCGCGGGCGACATCATCAGCACCCGGTGCGATAATCACTTCGGTGAAGGTCTTGACAATCTCTACTGCTGTTTCACCGTCCAACGGGCGATTACAGGCGATGATGCCACCAAACGCCGACACAGGGTCACAAGCCACGGCTGCCTTGTAGGCTTCAACCAAGCTTTCTCTCATAGCCACGCCACAAGGATTGGCGTGCTTAATGATTGCGATTGCAGGCACTTCAAATTCTGCAACGCACTCAAAAGCTGCATCAGTATCGTTGAGGTTATTATAGGAAAGAAACTTGCCCTGAATGATTTGCGCATTGAGCGCGCCAGGCCGTTTGTCGCCAGAAGCGTAGACCGCAGCGTGTTGATGGGGATTTTCACCATAGCGAAGTGAGGAGGATTTCTTCCCGGCAAATGACAATTCAAGCGGCAGTTCTTCGCCTGTTTCTTTGGTGAGCCAGTTTGATATTGCAGCGTCATAGGCTGCGGTATGGGAGTAAGCTTTGGCTGCGTAGTGCCGCTTCAACTCAGCTGAAATTTCACAGAGATCATCGAGGTTCTCCAAAAAACTCTCGTAGTCCGCTGGATCGGTCAGAATGGTAACTGAAGCATGGTTCTTCGCAGCGGCTCTTATCATAGCAGGGCCACCGATATCGATGTTTTCAACGCAAGTATCGTAGTCAGCGCCGGAAGCCAGAGTTTCCCTGAAGGGGTAGAGGTTAACAACAACAAGATCGATGACTTCAATTCCATGTTCCGCCATCTGCGCGCGGTGCTCGTCCAAATCTCTACGGCCAAGTATGCCGCCATGGACTTTTGGATGAAGCGTTTTCACACGACCATCAAGAATTTCAGGTGAGCCAGTCAGCTCAGATACATCGGTGACCTTGATACCAGCTTCACGTATTACCTTCGCAGTGCCGCCGGTTGAGAAAAGTTGTACCCCTTTTTCGCTCAATCCTCGTGCCAAAGGAAGTAGGTCTGCTTTATTTGATACGGACAATAAGGCTCGTTGAATGGACATGGCTGCACTTTTATTGCTGATCGAAGGATTCGATACTGAGATAGGGTGATGCTTATAGAGGGTCAATAAGTAGACTCATTAAGCGGCGCTTTGTCGTAGGATCAAGCTTTGGACGGGTTGAGCTCTTTTCTCAGCTTTGTTTGGCGAAAGCCCATACAACCAATTTGCTTTGATTAGTCGGATTGAGATGCACCACGATCTGGTTGCTACGCCGATGTTCATTGCCAGTCAAATAGATCGAATCAGCGACCTCGATCGAACCACCGTGGGCTTGAAAGCGCCAGCCGGGGCCTCGACTTGGGCTAAGAAGAACCGCTGTTGCGTCTGTTGTGAGTGAGGCTCTGACATCTGGATGCAGATGAAAACGCAAAACAGCAGGGGCGTCACTAGTACTTTCCAATCTGTCTTCACCCTCAAGCAAATTACCAGATTTGGCCATCCGCAGACGGCGATGGTGAATACCAAGACCTAATTCCTCGTAACCGTCATGGCTTGTATCCAGCATCAAGGTCTCACTGGTTTCAGATCGTATGGCAGTGACCAGTTGCGGGCGCCGTTTGAGCCCGCGGCTTTCAAGTATTTCAGAGGAATTGGTTTCGTTGACCACCAGCGTTGAATGAGCTGCAGTCACCCGTTCTGGGATAGCCCAGATTTGTTTTTCAATGTGGCTGCCGCAGTTTACGATTAGCCTGGTTTTGCCCGAACTATATTCGAAGCTCAAGGTCCCCGCATGACTGGATCGATCATAGCCCGAAGGCGCTGGTACACCGACGTCGGCGATCAGGCTAGCGTTCTTGCTGGTTAATCGCTGGAACCCTAGCGTTGCAGCCTCCTGTGCAGCGGGACCAACGCCGCCATCTGCCCATTTCAGCAAGCGTTGAATGCTTTCCGCTGTTACGTGAGGAACAGAATTGATGTTGGTGAACAATCCATCCGGCTGAAGGAAAAAACGAAGGGCTGGTGCCATCCTTGCGATTGCCTCTTCGAGAAAGGCAGGTTCTCGCATCTCGGCTTGTGCGAATGCATTGCGCAGGTCAATCAAATCTCTCAGAACTATAAACTGGCTCTTTGGGCAACGTTCTCTGTGGAAGCCATCCTCAGCAAGGTCAGTGGCAAGCGCATCTTGGATAAGCAGGATGCCTTGCTGCCATAGCTTTTGGCAACGTGGTAAAGCCAGGCCCGCCGTCACGAGCCCCTTTGCAGCTGTTACGAGCCGGGTTCCGCGCAGACCTGCGGGTAGAACTTGACTTAAATGCTTTGCCTGGATGTAAATCGAACTGGCGATTTCCTTATGAAAATCGGCTGGCGCGTTTTGGGATAAAAAGTCTAGCGACGTGGTCCAATGATGCAGCCGTCTACCGGTTACGAGTGGATGCCATGAATTGGGCCACCAATAGGAATTTTTTTGGATCCAGAAGGAAACAGTTTTTTGTGCTGCAACGGCGGCTTCTTTGTCGCCGACTGCGCGTAAATCTCTTAGCCAAACAAAGGAATGCAGTTCTTTCTTCCAGTGGCGTGACGCACCTGGAGGTGCCCATGTCGGTTCGTTCAGCTGAATTGACTCGTTGTCGAATTCGAATTGGCCATTGAGCAGTTGTTCCCCCCGGGTGGCTGATCCTGGCCATAGCGAAGTGGCAGACGTGTTAATGGTTTCGGGGTTCTTATTGTTAAGAACAAGAGGGTAAATTGGCGAGGCTAAATAAGGAACTTTCAGCCGGTAGCCTAGTTTTTCAAACCTGATAGGTCCGGGTTCGTCTCCTTGCCAAATTTCAGCAAGTTTCCCCGTTAGCTCTTTAATATCCAACTGCATGAAGCACTTCGAAAAGGTCAAATTGTTAAGCAATAAGTGTTAATGCTCAGAAAATTCAGCCAATAACAAGGCGGAGTCGAGCTAATTCAAACTTTTCTAACGAAACGACGTGTTAGCGGCAAGATTTTATCAGTTTTTGCGTCTCAACTTGGCAAAGAAGAAACCATCCATGCCACCTTGTTCGGCCAGCATAGTTGGCAGGGTGCGCACCCAACCTTCATCACAGATCGCTTCTGGGATTGCAGGAATGTCTTCAGGCTTAACAGGGCCTATCGCGAAATCGGGGTTTCTGGAAAGGAAAGCATCGACCTGTTTTTCGCCCTCGTCGGGTTCCTGGGAGCAAACAGCATAGAGTAAAACGCCGCCTGGTTTGACTAAACCAGCGGAGGCAGAGAGCATTTCTTTTTGCACCGGCACATACTGCAGCAGTTTAGCGGGGTCACGGTTCCAGAGTATATCTGGGTGGCGTCTTATGGTACCGGTGGCACTGCAGGGGGCGTCCAACAGAACAACGTCAAACATTTTGCTGGTTTTCTTTGCCCATTCCATCAAGTCTTCAGCAATGACCTCAGCCTTGAGGTTCACGCGTTCTAAGTTTTCATGGACTCGTTTCAATCGGTGTTCGTTTTGATCCAGCGATACAACTTTCGCGCCAGCTGCTGCTAATTGCAAAGTCTTGCCACCTGGTGCAGAGCAAAGATCAGCAACGTCGAGGCCAGAGATATCACCAAGTGCCAACACTGGCAGCGTCGCTGCAACATCCTGCAGCCACCAACGGCCTTCTTCAAAACCTGGAAGAGTGGTGATGGAAGAACCGGCAGACTTCAGACGAATGGTAGAGTTACCCAGTGCTTCGCCTTCCAGCTTTCCAACTAGGGCTTCCTGTTCAGAAGCATCTTGAAGGGTGAGGTCGAAAGGTGGAATTGATAGGAAGACTTTGGCAATCTCGGTAACGGCTTCTTGGCCGTGGGCCTTGATCCATCTTTGGCGCAGCCACAACGGCAGTGAGACACGCTGTAGGCCGCCGTCATTGATAACACGGTCTTTCCATTTTTCTTGGTCACCAGCTACTTTACGCAAAACAGCATTTCCCAGCTTGGCAATGCCAGACATCTTACGAGCGTTCAGGAGGTCCACTGATGTGCTAACGGCGGCGTGGTCCGCTGTATCCATAAAGAGGATCTGGCAGACTGCTAAGCGAAGCACGTGCAGACCTTCACGGTTGCGGTGTTCCAAAGGTTTTTCGAGATAAGAATTTAGCGCCAAGTCGATCTGGCCCATACGTCGCAAAGTCGTTGCCACCAAATGGCGGGCAAAACGAACGTCTAGGTTCTCAAGTTTTGCCTCTTTAACGAGATCATCGAAAGCGATGTCCAGCGGTGCTCCGTTGTCCAAAACCGCAATCAGCACTTCCAACGCGGTCGTGCGTGCTCGGTCTATTTTGACTTTGGGTTTGGGAGTGTAGTTTCTTTTGTCGTTGAATTGAGGACGAGCCATCAGCGCCAGGGGCCTTGGTGAAGCTGCCCTCGTTCCCGCGCCATCTCCATCAAAGCCTCAATACGATTGGCTGTGTTTGGATGAGTTGAAAAGAGACTATCGCCGGGGCGACCATGCAGCGGGTTAATAATAAACATATGCGCGGTCGCAGGATTTTGCTCAGCGCGTTCGTAATCTATGCCTTTAGCGGCTCGCTCTATCTTACGCAAGGCATCAGCGAGCCAAAGCGGGTTTTGACAGATTTCTGCACCCAAACGGTCTGCCGCATATTCGCGCGTACGGCTGATCATCATTTGAATGACACCTGCCGCCATTGGGGCGAAGAACATAGCGATTAAGACTACAATAATGTTGCTGCCTCCTCGGTTAGACCCGCCCCGAAAGAACATGGCGAAATTGGCCAACATAGAGATGGCACCGGCGATCGTAGCTGAGATCGTCATGATCAAGGTGTCACGGTTTTTAATGTGGGCCAGTTCGTGCGCCATGACACCCGCTAGCTCTTCATGGGTTAAACGATTCATCAAACCAGTCGTCGCGGCAACGGCGGCATTCTCAGGGTTACGACCTGTTGCGAAGGCATTGGGCTGGTCTTCGCGGATGATGTAGACTTTGGGCATCGGCAGATCAGCGTTGCGCGCCAATTCAGCAACCATGTTGACGTAGTCAGGTGCGGTTTGGACAGTGACTTGTTCGGCATTGTGCATTTTCAGCACGTGTTTGTCAGAGTTCCAGTAGGAAAAAGCATTCATGGCGAGCGCTATGCCCAACGCAATGACGGCACCTGTTGCACCGGCCAACAGATATCCCATTCCCATGAAAAAAGCGGTTAAGCCCGCAAGCAATAAAGCGGTTTTAGCAAAGTTCATTGATTTAACCTGTGTGGCACCATCTTTAAATTCCGGATCTAGTCTGCCATATATGGGGAATGATTGAAAAATTTAAATCCCATTCCGCTCCAGCACCCAAGGGTGCTCGTATGAAAGCACGCCCAAAACCTGGCGACAAGCCTATATCGAAAGCCGATATGGAAAGAGCGCTAGCAGAGGCCCAAGAAAAGGCGGCAAGCGATGAGACCGGTAAACCCAAAGAAATCGGCGGTCGTGGCGGCCTGGAACCCACACGCTATGGTGATTGGGAAGTCGGCGGCAAGTGTACTGACTTTTAACTCGGGTCTGTTTTAGCCATCTCACAAATGATCCGCCATTCGTCGGCTGTGACTGCAACGACCGAAAGGCGGGATTGTTTAACGAGTGCAAGGTTCGACAGGCTTTCGGTGGCCTTAATGTCAGCGAGAGTGACGGGTTTGTTTACAGGCTTCACCGCCTTGAAATCGACCATGCCAAACCGACCCTTGGGGTCTGTGTGGTCTGGGTAGTACTCTGTAACCACCTCAACAATACCGACGATCTGTTTCTCTTTGACAGAATGATAAAAGAAAGCGCGGTCGCCAACCTTCATAGCCTTCATATTGTTGGAGGCTTGGTAATTGCGAACGCCGTCCCAGTGTTCCTTGTCCACTGACATTTGATCGTCCCACGACCAGCTTTCAGGTTCAGATTTGATGAGCCAATAATTCATAGAAACAACTCCTCTTTTCTGTCATCCCGTTTGAGTGAAATGGAGTGGAGGGATCTCGTTTGTTTCAAAAGATCGCTCGGCTTCGCTCGGGGTGACGATAAAATGCAGTTACTCAGGCAATTCGATTTTGTTCCAAGGTTGCACTGTTACGCGCTCAAACAGGCCAGCGGCTTTGTAGGGGTCACTATCGGCAAGTGCCTGAGCCTGTTCCAGGTCGTCGTATTCGACAATGATCAGGCTGCCATTTGGTTTGCCATCACCGTCCAAAGTAGGCCCAGCTGCGAAAATTCTTTCTCTGACGGCTTTCAAGTGGTGAAGGTGCGCTGGTCTAGTGTCCATGCGAACTTGCAGGTGATCGGCTTTATCAAAACAATGGATGGCAAAGAGCATTGGGTATCCTTTTTAGACGGTTTCTTTTTTGTAAGGTCGGGCCAACAGCAGGTCAATGGTGGCATCCAAGGGTTGATCTTCATGGACAATGGCGTGAACTGCAGACGCAATGGGCATGTCTAGTCCGAGTTCAATTGCGAGCAGATGGACCGCCTTCGTTGTTGTTACACCCTCAGTCACGGCTGATCTGCTCGCCAAAACATCCGCTACGCTTTTGCCCTGACCCAGCTCGTTGCCAAAAGACATGTTACGAGACTGAAGTGAATTACAGGAAAGTGAAAGATCACCGATACCGGACAGACCCATCAACGTTGTAGGGTCGCCGCCAAGGGCTGCTGTTAATCTTGCAAGCTCTGCCAAACCACGGGTCATAAGGGCGGTTCGGGCACTTTCGCCTAGCCCTTTTCCATGAACCGCTCCGCATGCAATGGCGATAACGTTCTTTAAGGCGCCGCCTACTTGTGTGCCGATAACATCACTGCTCCAGTATGGTCGCAATGTGCGGCTTCCAATCGACAAGCAGATCCTTTCGCCCAGGGCTTCATCTTCGCATGCCAGCGTTAAAGCGGTGGGTAATCCAACGGCGATATCTTTGGCGAAGCTTGGGCCGGATAGGACGGCTAAAGGGCGATGTGGCGCTTGTCTTGCGGCGATGGTAGTCAGCAGGTCACCGCTTGCTTGATCAATGCCTTTGGCGGCAATGACAAGCGGTGTGGTGGGAGCAATAATCGCGTCCCATTGTTCAAACGTCGAGGCAAAAATCTGCGCTGGTCCGACATAAAGCACAAGATCGCAGTCCGCCAAACGATCCTTATTTGACGTAATGTCAATGCCATGGGGAATAGTGACGGAGGGCAATCTTTCCACATTCTCGCGGCGTTCTTTCATCACCATGGCGGCCGCTGGTTTACGCGCCCAAAGTGTGAGTTCTCTTCCTTCTTGCTTGATAGCAATCGCAAGGGCAGTACCAAAAGCACCTGCGCCGATAATGCCGATTTTTGAAAAAGCTTCCATGGTTCAGGCCTTTGCTGCTCCTGCATAGATGGACTTTGGCGCCGAAGAATCAAGAGGCCATCGTGGCCGAGGTGCAAATCCCAAGTCGTCTTTGTCACCCAGCTGGAGACGTTCGATGCCTGCCCAGGCAATCATGGCGCCGTTGTCAGTACAAAGTTCAAGTGGGGCGGTGATAAGAGGAGAACCAGCTTTGTCTGTCAATACCCGGAGAACCTCGGCGATACGTTTGTTCGCTGCCACGCCGCCAGCTACAACGAGCGGCATTCCTGGTCCAAACTGTTGTTCCATGACTTCTAACGCACGGCTCGTTCTGTCCGCAAGCGAGTCAGCAACGGCCTCTTGGAATGAAGCCGCTAAGTCCGCACGGTCTTGTTCGGTCAAAGGCCGTTCTTGTTCTAGTAAATCTCTTTGCCGTCTGACGGCGGTTTTGAGACCGGAAAAAGAAAAATCGCAGTGCTTCTTTCGGCGCATAGGACGGGGAAGCGCGAAACGTTTGGAATCACCCGATTTAGCTGCTTTTTCGACCGCTGGGCCGCCAGGAAATCCAAGTCCGAGCATTTTGGCTGTTTTGTCGAAAGCTTCCCCAGCGGCATCGTCCAACGTCGTACCAATTCTTTGGTAATCGCCGACACCTTTGACAATCAACAATTGGCAGTGTCCACCAGAGATAA
>CAJQQJ010000019.1 GCA_905480445.1 uncultured Alphaproteobacteria bacterium
TCAAGCGCATGAAGTGCTGGATGATCAAGATCGCTGGTGGTCACAAAAAGTTCGGGTTGGCTGACGAAAGGTTTCTGCATGACAAAAGTTACCAAATATTCCAGCCTATGGGAATCCTCTAGTTATGCTGAGGTCTCTCTACAAAAAGTAACGCGGTAATACCGTCATCGTTGGAATGAGGGTCGAAAGGAAAGTCCTGGTGCCACTTCACAACGGTTTTCGTGTTTGGCAGCTTGGAATTCACCTTCGCGTGGTGAAAACGAATGTTTGGCCCGATTAGTTCAGCGTTGATGTCGGCAAGGCGACTGTCGAAGGCAATTGCTAAGTATTTCTCGGACAGTTCTTCCGGCGAGGCGACGCGGCGTAAAGACGGTCGCTCTGAACTATGGTCTGGATCAACATCGAAGCGTGGCCGTCCATCAGACATAGCCCCAAATGGGCCAGTTTCTGATTTGCTTTGCTCGACCCAATCAGCAAAATCGGTTCTGAGCGCTGTAAGTTCTTCGTTTGTTACCGCATTTGGCACCACAATGGCGCCGTCGCGCCAGAATTGATCGATTTGTTCTTGAGACAGCACAGCCATTTAGGCAACTTTCCAATAAAGTGGGAAACCCGGATCGAATACGGTGACGTTAAATCCAGAACTATCCACGGTCTGGGGATAGTTCACAGGACTGTCTTGTTTAACAAGCCTAGTCCTAGCTTCTGTCAAAGGTAGGCCATAAAAGTTGGCGCCATTGACCGACGTAAAGAGTTCAAGCTTGTCGAGGGCGTCTTGATCCTCAAATACCTGGGCCAAACAAGAAAGCGTGTTGATTGAGGTGTAACAACCGGCGCATCCACAAGCGTTTTCTTTGGTGTCTGTCGCGTGCGGAGCTGAGTCCGTTCCGAGGAAAAAGCGCGGGTCTGCGGAAGTAGCTGCTTCGACCAAGGCCAGTCGGTGGACCTCTCTCTTAGCAACAGGCAGGCAATAGTAGTGAGGTTTGATGCCGCCCACCAAGATATGATTGCGGTTGATGATCAAGTGGTGTGTTGTGAGCGTAGCTGCCAGGTCTTTCTCCGCGGAGCGAACGTAATCGACGCCGTCTTTCGTCGTGATATGTTCCATAACGACTCGCAAACCCGGGATGGCTTGACGGATAGGATCTAAAACGCGTTCAATAAAGACCGCCTCACGATCAAAAATATCTATATCTGCGTCGGTGACTTCTCCGTGCACACAGAGCGGCAACCCGATCTCAGCCATTCGTTCCAGAACCGGATAAACGCGTTCTATAGACTTCACACCGCTGTCTGAATTAGTAGTCGCCCCAGCAGGATAAAGTTTCACAGCAGAAATCAAGCCAGATTTAGCGCCTAGCTCTAAATCATCAGCGTCAGTGCTTTCAGTGAGATAGAGTGTCATCAATGGTCTAAAGTCGTGTTCTGTAGGTATTGCCTCTTCGATACGGGCTTTATAGGCTTCAGCCAAGGCTGTTGTTGTAACCGGGGGCACCAAATTGGGCATGATGATTGCGCGAGCGAAATCGCGGCTTGAGTCCGGAGTAACCAGCTTTAACATTTCCCCATCTCTCAAGTGGAGATGGTAATCGTCGGGTCTGCGGATCGTTATTGCGGTGTGGTTTGTCATGGTATACCTCTTGTCCGCTCTTAGCTAATCCTGCCTTCGACGACAATATGAAAGAATCGCAAATCTCCGAGTATCTTTCCTTTATCCATTTGCAATTCTTGAGAAGTCTGCTTACTATTCGCTTACTTTCTGGTGAAGGCCAGGTAAGAATCCCGGATATCCGGAAAAATACGTTTAAAGAATAGGGAGAATTATTCCATGGAACGTCGTAAGTTTTTAAAAAATGCTGGTCTAGTAGCGACCGCAGGTGCAGCAGCGACTACGCTTGCAGCACCAGCTATTGCTCAAGAAGGCATCGAGATGAATATCGTCTCAACTTGGCCACGTGACTTCCCAGGTTTGGGTTTGTCAGCACAGCGCCTTGCTGCTCGAATTGAGCAAATTTCAGATGGCAAAATCAAAGTGAACTACTTCGCTGCTGGCGAACGTGTTGGTGCTTTTGACTCATTTGACGAAGTTGCTTCTGGTAATTCACAGGCCTATATCGCAGCCGATTACTACTGGCGCGGTAAGCACCCTGGTTTTGCTTACTTTACAGCTGTTCCATTCGGTATGACCACTCTCGAGTGGACTGCTTGGATTAAGTACGCTGGCGGTCAAGCTCTTTGGGACAAGATGTCAGGCGAGTATGGTCTAAAAGCTATTGCTTGTGGTGCGACTGGTACTCAGATGGGTGGCTGGTTCAACAAAGAGATCGAATCTGCTGAAGACTTCAAAGGTCTGAAGATGCGTATCCCAGGTCTTGGTGGTGATGTTCTTGCGAAGCTTGGTGCTTCAACAGTTTCACTTCCTGGTGGTCAGATCTATGAAAACCTTGTCTCTGGCGCGATTGATGCGACTGAGTGGGTTGGACCGTACAATGATTACTTCATGAAGTTCTATGAAGCAGCTAAGTACTACTACTACCCAGGCATGCACGAGCCAGGTGGCGGCTTGGCATTTGGTATGAACGCTTCTTGGTGGGGTGCTCTAACAGACTGGCAGAAGGCTGTAATCGAGTCTTGTTGTTTAGAAGAGCATGCTAACCAGTATGAGGAAGCTCAGGCAAACAACGGTGCTTACCTTGATCGCATGGTCAACGAGCACGGTGTCGTCTTGAAAGAGTTCAAC
>CAJQQJ010000020.1 GCA_905480445.1 uncultured Alphaproteobacteria bacterium
TGCCTGGTAAGCCAACAAAGATGGCATTTTCAATTTGGCCAAAAGCAATGGGGCGGCCTGGCTTAATTGCAAGGCGCCAAAAGAACAGAGAACCCAAACTTTCCACTGCGGCTTTGACATGATCTTCTTTACCAACCGACATGCCGCCTGAGGAGAGGATGAGGTCGTGTGCTTGTGCTGCTGATTTAAGCTCATAGGCGATCTGTACTTGGTTATCAGACTGGATTCCTAGATCTGTGACTATGCAGCCGGAAGCCTCCAAAAAGGCTTTAAGCGCATAGCGATTTGAGTCGCAAATTGTTCCTGGCGCCGCGCAGTCACCTGGGTCCCTAAGTTCGTCTCCGGTGGAGAGGAGGGCGACTTTCAAAGTGCGATTTACTGATACAGTTTGGTGTCCCGCTGCTGCTAACATTCCTATGTCTTGTGGACGTAAGCGATGGCCTTTCTTTAAGACAGACTGGCCATGTTGGATGTCTTCACCTGCGCGCCTGCTGTTAGCGCCCTTTTTTATGCCAGGTGTTATTGTCACCTGAATGACGTCACCACTTTCGTTTTCTTCAATCGAACAATCTTCGGACATCATAACTGTGTCCGGTCCCAATGGCATTAAGGCACCGGTGAAGATTTGAAGCGCAGAACCGCTTGGAACTTCATCAAGGAAAGGATGCCCTGCTGCTGCTCGCCCGATCACAGGCAGAACCGTAGGTTTATCAGAGTTGAGATCATCGAAGTGGACAGCAAAACCATCGACGGCTGAATTGTCTGCAGGTGGAACGGTTTCAGCGGAAATGACATCGGCTGCTAAGAAACGGCCAAGCGCGCTATCAATTGAAAGGTTTTCAGCGCGGACCAAAGGAATCAGCCTGGCTTTCAGCTCCTTTAATGCTTCGTCGACTGGCAATAATGGGCCATCGAATGCAAAACAATCATCGCTCAACTGAGCCATAATGGCACCTATAGAGGTTCGGCTTTGGCTAAAACGAAATCGGCAATCGTTTCAACGGAATTCAGGTCCAACAGGGCGACGGTTTCGGGAAGCTGAGAACGAATAGCATCAACGTCATCTGTTGCAACACCCAGGATAGTCGGATCTTGGGATGCGATCAAAGGTTTTCCAACCTCTGGCCGATGGATCTCCATCTTCATATGACGTTCGGATTTAAAGCCTTCGACTAAAAGAATATCGACTTCGGACATGTGCGCCGTCAGTTCTTGAAGGCTAGGTTCGCCCTCGTTTTCCAGCTCGTGCAACAAAGCCCAACGATGGTGTGATGAAATCAGCACCTCAGTTGCACCGGCTTCGCGGTGTCGGTAGGAATCTTTGCCAGGCTTGTCGACGTCAAATCTGTGATGAGCATGCTTAATCGTCGAGACCTTAAGGCCCCGAGATTTCAGTTCAGGGATGAGTTTCACGAGGAGGGTGGTTTTGCCGCTACCGCTCCATCCAGAGATGCCAAAAAATTTCACATCAGTCCGATCAGGAAGAGAGCTTCTGGATATGATCCAGACCGCGGCGCAGATAGCTGTAGCCTGATACAGCCGTCACAAAGGCAGCGAGCCAGAGAAGTCCGTCGCCAATGTAATGGATTGTGTGATTGGGCAGCCAGTGGCTCCACCAGGGACCGTATTGATCTACAATCAAGAAACCAAGGGCGACCATTTGAAAGCCGGTTTTCCACTTTGCCAAATTTGTAACCGGCATCGTGATCTTAGAGCCAGCGAGGAATTCCCTCAAACCAGCAATGACAATTTCACGGACGAGAATAATCAGGGCAGCGGCAATTGCAAGACCCGCAATTGAATCAACAGCTATCAGCATGACCAGTGTTGAAACCACCAACAGTTTATCTGCAATGGGATCCATAACTTGACCCAACGGCGTGATGCTGCCCTCGGCTCGAGCGATCTTGCCATCAAAATAATCGGTGATACTGGCGACGATGAACAAGGCAAGCGCGATCCACCTTGGCCAGAAGGAATCAAAAGCGATCAGTAGGACAATGAGGGGAACCATCATTATTCTGATTGTCGTCAAAGTATTGGGTAGGGTTGAGAACATGCGCCTTCGTTACAATAGTCCAGCTTCGGATAAAGAATAGCTCGGTTGAAAGGCTTAACTCAAGCCAAATCGCTGTGAAAGTGATTGTAAATTTTTTGCGCGACGGATTTCGAGATGCCATCTGCGGCTTCGAGGTCAGTTAAACCCGCTCGTTCTACTGCACGGGCGGAGCCAAAATGCAGCAAAAGTGCTTTCTTTCTGCTCGCGCCAATGCCTTGAATTTCGTCTAGTGCCGAGCGTTGGTATTTTTTCTGGCGTCCTGTTCTATGGCTTCCGATAACAAAACGGTGGGCTTCATCACGCAGACGCTGGAGGAAGTACAGCGCGGGATCATTCGACTCGAGAGAAAAGGATGGACGCCCTTCCATGAAAAACTCTTCTCGCCCAGCGTTTCTATCTGGTCCCTTTGCAATCGCGCAGACTGTGACGTTTTCGGTAAGCCCTAGATCTTTGACGACAGATACAACCGAGCTCAGTTGGCCTTTACCACCATCTATCAGCAGTAAATCTGGCCAAGATTCGCTGTTTCTTTCTGGATCTTCTTTCATGGCTCTCGATAAGCGGCGGTGAAGAACTTCCCTCATCATTGCGTAGTCGTCGCCTGGTTCGAAGTTTTCGGCACCAGCTCTAGCAGAACCTTGTATTTTGAATTTCCGGTAAGCCTGCTTGATGAAGCCTTCAGGGCCAGCGACAATCATTGCGCCGTAAGCATCGGTCCCCTGTATGTGTGAGTTATCGTAAACCTCAATCCTGTTGGGTCGTTTGCTCATACCCATAACTTCGCCGACTTTGACCAACAGCTTGGCCTGAGCTGAACTCTCGGCTTGTTTTCGACCTAAGGCATCTTTGGCATTGTTGAGAGCGTGGTCGACAAGTTTACGTTTGTCGCCGCGTTGGGGTGCTCGCAGTTCGATTTTGTGATCTGCTTTGACTGAAAGTGCTTCCTGCACGAGATCCTGGCCTTCGATTGCATCTGATAACAACAGCAATGGGGGGATCGGTTTGTCATCGTAAAACTGGCCAATAAAGGCAGATAGGATGTAAGGGAGATCATCGTTTTTGTCGTGGCTGGGGTAGTAGGCGCGATTACCATAATTGCGGCCTGCCCGGAAAAAGAACACCTGGATACAAGTCTGACCACCTGCTTTGTGGCCGGCAATAACGTCGGCGTCACCAATCGTTCCCTCTAGGTTGATATCCTGGCGTGATTGAACAGCGGTCAGCGCTCTAATGCGATCTCGATAAGCCGCTGCGGTCTCGTAGTCCATTTCTGCTGCGGCCTTTTGCATGGACTGCGCAAATTGAGCTTGGATCTTAGAATTTTCACCAGTGAGGAAGGCCTTCGCTTCATCGACAAGAACGCGGTAGGATTCTCTGGAAATTTTTTCAACGCAAGGCGCTGAACAGCGTTTGATTTGATACTGTAGACAAGGCCGCGTTCGTTGAGCGAACACAGAATCTGAGCAAGATCTTAGGAGAAAAGCTTTTTCTAATGTAGCAAGTGTGCGGTTAACGGCTCCGGCTGATGCAAAAGGGCCATAGTAATCCCCTTTCTTCTTCTGAGCGCCGCGATGTTTTTTTATCTCAGGATAATCATGCTCGTAGGAGATGTGAATGTAGGGGAAGGATTTGTCATCGCGCAGCAACACATTGTAGCGCGGCATGAAGCGTTTGATGAGATTGCTTTCCAGCAACAAGGCCTCGACCTCTGTGTGCGTTGTTACAATCTCTAGGGCACGTGTCTCTGACACCATTCTTTGAAGGCGGTAAGGCAGTTTGTTGACGAGTGTGTAGTTTGTTACACGCTTCTTCAGATTCTTCGCTTTGCCGACGTAGATTGGATCTCCTTGGTTATCCAACATGCGGTAAACACCGGGTTCGTTGCTGATTGTTCGAAGTTCTGTTTTTAAGACTTCGACTCCTCGCTCAATGTTTGGCCTTTTTCCTGATTGATCCTCTTGATCATTCGGTTCTTTGGGAGCGGCAACAAAAGCTGTCTGAGCTTCGTTTAATCCTTTGCTGGACCATTCATTTTCCCGTGCAGGCATCGCGGCTCTTTTGCCGCCCATTGAAGGATCGTGGTTCTTTTTGGTTTTTTTGTCAGCCATGTTGCAAAAAAGCGTACCGGAATGCGTCTGGAGAAGAAATTAACTATAGGCGATAAAGTAGTGGATTCGAAGGAGCAAAATCGGGGCATTTTGCAAAACTCACAATTCTGTGGATAACCCTGTGGGAAAAATGAGCAAAATTTTGCTATCTAGCCGGAATCCTTAGGTTTTTACTATTTGCCTAAAAAATAGGCGTCTGGCGTAAGTCTTTGATTTTGTTGAGGTAATTTTTATCCATCGAAGTTGATGATTCTAATTGACTCTCTTTCGGCCTTCGTCAAGACGAGTCGTCTACACGTCTCTTTGCTGTGAACAAGTTCAGTCAAGCTGTTCGAAATGAATCAAAGATTCCAATGACTTATGCTTTTCAGCTCACGTTGGAGTCGAGCGCTGATCTCTAACCTTGTTGACCGCTGATTTCTATGCCGACAGAGTGTGCATCGTCAATTATGTCAGGCTTTTCCAATTTTAAGGTGACTTGCTTGATCCGAACGTCCGCCAAACAGTAATCTACAATCTTACGACCTAGCGTTTCCAGCAACTCAAAATGCTGACTTTGCACAATTGCTCTAATGCCTTTAGCGACTGTGTCGTAGCATACAACGTCACTGTGATGCAGGTCTTCTTTCAAGGGAATATCGACTTCTGCTCTCAGGCTGGCAATCAGTTTTTGAGTCTTGCCTTTTTCGAAGTCGAAGACACCAACCGCAGCCTCTAGGGTCAATTGGTCGATGAAAATGGTAATCCTTTGGCTCATGCGCTTCCTGATTTTTGATAAGGCACTTGGCCCCAACCGAGATGTTGACCGCCGTCAAGCGCGATCATCTGCCCAGTAACCGATTTTGCAGAAATCAGATAGCGCAAAGCGCTCACAACATCGTTAGGTGTTGCACTTTTTTCTAGAGGTGTGTTCTTCCAGCGACTCTCAAAGTGCTCTTCGCTTTGATTAGGGGCCGCTAAAGTGAATCCAGGACCAATCGCATTAACCCTGATTTTCGGCCCCAAGGCCTGCGCTAGCGTTTGCGTCAACGTCCAAAGCCCGGCCTTGGCAACCGTATAAGAAACGAAATGAGGGGTCAGGTTCCAGACCCTTTGGTCCAGCATGTTGACGATCAATCCTTCCTCATCTTCAGGCAATTGCTCAAAGAAGGTTTGAGACAAGACGAGCGGTGCTCTGAGATTGGTCTCAATATGCCTGTCCCAGCTTTCTCGTGTTGCTGTGTCGATCCGATCGAGCTCGAAGCAAGCTGCATTGTTAACAAGAAGATCGACTGGGCCGACGTGTCTATTGACTCGACCAATTAAACGGCTGGTTTCGCCTTCTTGCGAAAGGTCGCAGCGAAAAGCTTCTGACTTGACGCCCAGCTTGGTTATTTCGCGAACAGTCTCATTGGCTTCGTTCTCTGATCCATTGTAATGGACAGCAATAGACCAGCCATCGTTGGCTAAGGCCAAGGCCATGGCTTTACCTAAGCGTTGAGAGGAACCGGTAATGAGGGCAAGTTTAGTCATGGTCGAATGTGCTATCTTCAGTTAGTTGGTAAACATATCGAGTTTTGCTTACTTTGATGCAAGGATTCTTTCTCACGTCCTTCTCTTGTCATCCTTTGTCAGCAGTGCTTTGTTATATATCCATCCTTATAGAGTCGACAGAGTTCACCGTCTTATGAGTTCCATTACTGCTGCCTTTCAAGATGAGCTAGATAAGCCGCTTCTCAAGCGTGACGATAGCCCGCCTTTTGAAATTGTATCATCCTACACCCCTGCAGGTGACCAACCGCAGGCGATCAAAGAGCTCGTTTCTGGGCTGAAAGCTCAAGATGGTGATCAAGTGCTGCTAGGGGTGACGGGGTCTGGAAAGACCTTCACTATCGCTCATGTTATCCAGGAAGTGCAAAGGCCGGCTCTCGTATTAGCACCGAATAAAACCTTAGCGGCGCAGCTGTACCAAGAAATGAAGTCGTTCTTTCCGAACAATGCAGTGGAGTATTTCGTCTCATACTACGACTACTACCAACCCGAAGCTTACGTCGCTCGATCAGACACATATGTCGAAAAGGAAGCTTCTGTTAACGAGCAGATTGACCGGATGCGTCACGCCGCAACCAGATCGCTTTTTGAACGGGATGATGTGATCATTGTCGCGTCAGTGTCTTGCATTTACGGCATTGGCTCGCCTGAAACCTATGTTGACATGACACTCCCGATTGAAGTGGGAGAGACCGTCAATCGAGACCAGCTTTTGGCTCGATTTGTCCATTTGCACTACAAGCGCAACGACACTGCCTTTGCTCGTGGTTCTTTCCGTGTGAGGGGTGATACGGTTGAAATCTTCCCATCACATGCTGAGGATCGAGCTTGGCGCATTTCTTTGTTTGGCGACGAAGTAGAGGCCATTGATGAGGTCGATCCACTGACGGGTGAAAAGATCGAAAGCCTGGAGAAAATCCGCCTTTACGCCAACTCACACTATGTGACACCGCGCCCAACTATTATTCAAGCCATCAAGCAGATCAAAGAAGATCTAAAGATCAGGCTCGCAGAATTTGAAGAGCAAGGCAAATTGTTGGAGCATCAACGATTGGAACAGCGGACCAATTTTGATTTGGAAATGATGGAAGCAACTGGTTCTTGTGCGGGCATTGAAAACTACTCCCGCTATCTGACAGGCCGTCCGCCAGGATCGCCCCCCCCAACCTTGTTTGAATATCTGCCAGAAAATGCACTCCTCATTGCCGATGAAAGCCACGTTTCTATTCCCCAGATCGGCGGCATGTACCGCGGTGATGCTGCGCGCAAAAATGTACTGGCTGAGTTTGGCTTTCGACTGCCTTCTGCAAAAGACAACCGGCCACTCAAATTTGAAGAATGGGAAGGAATGCGGCCAGATACTATCCACGTGTCCGCGACGCCGGGTGATTGGGAAATGGGCAAGACTGAGGGCGTTTTCGTAGAACAGGTTATCCGCCCTACTGGTTTGATTGATCCTGTTTGCCTGATCCGTCCGACAGAGAACCAAGTCGACGACTTGATGGATGAATGCCACAAAGTGGTCAAAGACGGTTACAGGGTGTTGGTGACGACGCTTACCAAACGCATGGCAGAGGACCTAACTGATTACCTTAATGAATCAGGGTTGAAGGTTCGCTACATCCACTCAGATGTTGATACTCTGGAAAGAATCGAAATCATCCGAGACCTTCGCCTTGGGGCTTACGATATATTGGTCGGTATCAACTTGCTGCGCGAAGGCTTAGATATTCCTGAATGCGCTTTGGTGGCTATTTTGGATGCTGACAAAGAAGGTTTCCTCCGTTCTGCTCGATCGCTCATCCAAACCATTGGACGAGCTGCGCGTAACGTGGATGGCAGAGTCTTGCTCTATGCTGATCGAATAACTGACTCTATGAAGATTGCGTTGGACGAAACTGATCGCCGACGCACGAGGCAACAAGTTTACAACGATGAACACGGCATCACGCCCGAATCGATCAAAAAGGAGATCGGCGATGTCATGGGTTCTGTTTATGAAAGCGACCATGTCACGGTGGGGACCGGTGATGCCGATCTAAAGCATCTTGTTGGCAAAGATTTACGCGAAGTCATCCAAGATCTGGAAAAACGCATGCACGCTGCTGCTGCCGATCTTGAATTTGAAGAAGCAGCCCGTATACGCGATGAGCTAAAACGGCTTGAAGCAAAAGAGTTGGAACTTGGTTCACCAGGTAAAGCGCTTCCTAATACAAGCGGTAAATCGGCTGGCAAAAACAAACAAAGACGAACGAAGGAAGCCGCCTACAATCCGCTTGAAGGCACGGTTGGTAACATCAAAAGACGCGGCAACCGTTACAAGAAGGGTTGATTGAGAATGTTAAAAGTTTACCATAACCCC
>CAJQQJ010000021.1 GCA_905480445.1 uncultured Alphaproteobacteria bacterium
TGACGAAAGGTTTCTGCATGACAAAAGTTACCAAATATTCCAGCCTATGGGAATCCTCTAGTTATGCTGAGGTCTCATAATAGCTGCGTAATAAT
Organism: uncultured Alphaproteobacteria bacterium; assembly: GCA_905480445.1. Taxonomy (GTDB): domain Bacteria; phylum Pseudomonadota; class Alphaproteobacteria; order UBA7985; family CAJQQZ01; genus CAJQQZ01. The sequence goes on from CAJQQJ010000021.1 coordinate 96, forward strand.
TTTAATTTGAGGAAATTGGCAAATGGATTTTAGCGGCAAGAAATTATTGGTGATTGGCGGGGCGGGTCTAATTGGATCTCATACTGTCGATCAGCTGCTTGACACCAAAGCTGAAAAGATTGTGGTTTTCGATAACTTTGCCAGGGGCACACAGGAAAATCTTTCAGGTGCACTAAAGGACGATAGAGTCGAAGTCTTTGATGTGGGCGGTGACGTTTGCCAACCCGATATCTTGGACGCCGCGATGAAGGATATTGATGGTGTTTTTCATTTCGCTGCTTTGTGGCTTCTCCAGTGCCACGATTTTCCTCGTTCTGCATTTAACGTCAATATTCAAGGAACGTTTAATGTATTAGAGGCTTGTGTTCGCAACAACATCGAAAGGCTGGTGTATTCGTCATCTGCTTCTGTTTACGGCGATGCTGTTCAAGAGCCGATGGGCGAAGATCATCCATTCAACAATAAAAATTTCTACGGAGCCACCAAAATTGCTGGCGAGGCTATGGCAACGGCATTTCACTACCGATATGGCCTAAACGTCGTTGGCTTGCGTTACATGAATGTTTATGGGCCTAGACAGGACTATCATGGGGCATACATCGCTGTAATCATGAAGATGTTAGACGCAATCGATAAGGGTGAAGGCCCAACGATTATGGGAGACGGATCAGAAGCTTTTGATTTTGTATCTGTTTTGGATTGTGCCGCAGCCAACGTCTGCGCAATGAACGCTGACATCGCTGGCGAATACTATAATGTAGGAACAGGAACGCGGACTTCTCTTAAGGAATTGGCTGAAATGCTATTGCAGTTGACTGGCAGCAATCAAGCCATTCAGTACAAGGAAAGAAGTCAGGCTACTCTTGTTCGCAATCGTATCGGTGACCCTTCTAAAGCGACTAAAGACATAAATTTTGTTGCTTCAATTAAACTAAAAGAAGGGCTTCAAGCCTTGATCGATTGGCGGGCCAATCACATAGAAGAAGTTGAACAAAGAAGAGCCAAAGTGGCAAGACGGTAGTACAAGTACAGAATTGTTCAGTAAGATAATAGATATAGATAATGTGCGGCATTGCTGGAATTTTAAGCCTGAACAACGAGCCGGTATCTGATCGCCGCCTCGCTGCTATGGGTGCCGCTTTGGCACATCGCGGCCCAGATGGCAGCAAGATGTGGCTGAGCAATGAGGCCGGATTTTATCACGCCAGACTGTCCATTATCGATTTATCTGAAAGCGCTGATCAGCCAATGGTATCGCCAGATGGTCGATATGTACTCTGTTACAATGGCGAACTCTATAACTACAAAGAACTGAAGGAAAGCCTACGTAGGAAAGGCGTACGATTTAGAACCGAATCAGACACTGAAGTGGTCTTGTGGTCCCGTATTCAAGAAGGTGAAAAGGCGCTCCTTAAGTTCAATGGTATGTTTGCGCTAGGCTTGTGGGATACGAAAGAGAACAAACTTCTTTTGGCCCGAGATAGATTTGGTGTTAAGCCGCTATACTATTTTAAGGACGAAAATCATTTCGTATTTGCCTCAGAAATTAAATCAATACTAGCAAGTTCTTTAGTTAAAGCAGAACTTAGCTGTGCTGGTTTAGTTGAGTATTTCACGTTCCAAAATTTTCTCGACAAAGAAACGCTTTTTGAAGATGTATCGCTTTTCCCTTCGGGCAGCTTTGCAACAATTGACTTGGAAAAAAAGTCAGTGTCGCCACCTTCAAAGTACTGGGAATTTTCATTCCAGGAGCCGGCAAAAAGGGCACCTACAAAGGATTTGACCCAGGAACTTCGATATCATTTTGAAAACGCCGTCGAAAACCAGATGGTTAGTGACGTTGGCTTCGGTGCCTATTTATCTGGTGGTATGGACTCGGGCGCTATTACCGCTGTAGCGGCTCAAAAAGCGGGGCATCTGCGAAGTTTCACCTGTGGATTTGACATGGAGGAAATTGAAGGGAGAGAGAGCGTATTTGATGAGCGTGAAGCAGCGGAACTGATGTCCCGTCGGTTTGGCACTGAACATTACGAAGTGATCGTGAAATCTACTGATATGGAGCGGGTTCTTCCCACGGTTTCTTATCATATTGAAGAGCCCCGCGTAGGACAGAGCTATCCGAACTACTGTGTTTCCAAACTAGCGTCGCGCTTTGATAAGGTGGTGTTGACAGGAACAGGTGGAGATGAGCTTTTTGCTGGATATAACTGGCGATATTACTTGAATTGCCTAAATGAAGATAACGGCGGTTTTCTTGATAAATATTTCAGCTATTGGCAAAGACTAATACCAATACAGGATCACGCAATCGCCTTTTCGCCAATAGGGCCGAAAATTAAGGATCTTAACTTAAAAGATCGCTTTGCTGATCAGTTTTCTCTCAACCGGAATGAAAAGCTGAGACCGGAAGAATATGTCAACGAATGCTTAACCTTCGAGGCTAATTTCTTTCTGAACGGTTTGTTGCTCGTAGAGGATAAGTTGGCCATGGCGTGCGGCCTAGAAACGCGAGTGCCGTTTTTGGATAATGATCTCGTTGACTTTGCTTCAAGCATATCGGCTTTTGACAAGTTAGGAAATCTAGAGACTGTCATGAAACTAGGAACGAACGCTAACAATAGTGCGCTCAAACCCTTTTTGAATGACAGTAATGATGGGAAGCTTATTTTGAGGCAAATGCTCTCTGATATCATCCCTGAAGAAATAATTAATCGCCGCAAGCAAGGGTTTTCAGCGCCGGATGAAACCTGGTTCAGACGTGAGAGTAAAGCCTTCGTAGAAAAAGTAGTGAAAAACAAAGATTCAAAGATCTTTGCCTATTTCAACTATGAATATGTTCAAAACAAACTGGAACGACATTGTTCTAAGCAAGAGAACAACAGGCTGTTCTTGTGGTCCATCCTAAATTTTGATCAGCTCTTAGAGCAATATTTTTAGAGTGTTTGAAAACTCAATTTTCTAATTTCATAGCATGTTAACTACTTTGTTTATGTT